>JANNYY010000058.1:0-7847 GCA_031410355.1 Chitinophagaceae bacterium
CTTATTAACTACACTCCGCCTGCACCAACTGTAACCCCATCTTCGGTTACGATGTGTTTGGGAGATCCGGCAGTACGTTTGATCAGTTCTTCATCTACCACTTCATCACTTCCCCAGGTTATTATCAGGTACCACCACGGCTATCGTACCAGAACAAACCTGGGGAAGTGATGAAGTGGTAGATGAAGAACTGATCAAACGTACTGCCGGATCTCCCAAACACATCGTAACCGAAGATGGGGTTACAGTTGGTGCAGGCGGAGTGTAGTTAATAAGCGCAGTTGCAGTATTACTGCAACCTGTTGTTGTATTGGTTCCGGTAACGGTATAAGCTGTATACACTGTTGGAGCTGCATAAACAGTTGCAGTATTACCACCTGTATAAGCGATAGTTGCTGCTGCATTGGTGAATAGGCCTGCAAGTGGAGCCCATGTATAAGTATTGGCGCCGCTGGCTGTTAACAATAAACCATTCGTTCCCGCAACACCACCACAACCTGACGTTGGAGTAACAGTTACAGTTGGTAATGCATTCACTGTTAACACTACAGGGTTTGATACATTGGCTGTTCCTACAGGAGCACATGATCCGGTTAATACAGCACGGTAGTTATTACCATTAAGGGCAGGTGTTACCGGGTTAATGGTTAATGTTGCAGTATTTACACCTGAGTAAGGCGCAACGTTTGTAAGATTGGTCCATGGACCAGCAGGGCCAGTGGTACTTACCTGCCATTGATAAGCAAGGCCTGTTCCTGTTCCAGCAACAGTAAAAGTAGCTGTAGAACCGTTACATGCTGCTGTGCTTACAGGCTGTGTAGTAACTACAGGGCGGTCATTAACTGTAATGGTAATGTTAGCCTGGCGAATACAACCGGCACCATTATTTACGCTAACAGTATATGTTGTAGTTGTCATTGGAGAAGCAGCCACAGGGTTTGATGTTGTTGAACTTAATCCCGCTGCGGGTGTCCATAAGAACGTTCCTGTAGCAACAGCGCCAATAGAACCATAAGTATAATCAAAGAAAATCCTGCTAATTGGATTTGCATTTTCACTCCATAATTGTGTTGGAGCAGTTGTTGCCAATGGAAACTGCATACCCATCCTTAATAAGGTTACAGGAGATCCTGCAATCGTAGTAACATTTGGAGCAGCAGAATATGAATTGACATCCGCACCCCGGGTTCCCATAATAGCGATTACATCACCGGCGTTGATTGGAATACTTACCGGAATGCTTCCACCGGCGGGGTTAGCCTGGGTTAAGAATAATGTTGTGAACGCATTGGTTGTTGCCGGGAATGCAGGAGGCGGCGTGGCACCAGTCATCCTCATCACTGCAATATTCTGGTTACCTGCAGAAGCATCTGTAGGTACACGAAGTGCCGTCATGGTAAAGTTAGCCGGGGCCGTAAAGTAATAGCCTCTTGCATTACCTGCAAATGTACCAGTTTGGTTATTTAAGGGAATGGTTACAGGACCAGTAATATTGCCTTCATAAACAGTTAATCTTGTTGGGTCTCCTGCACAAACTGTTGTGCCAGGATCAGCAACAATCACAATTGGTGAAGAAGCAGTAAACGTTACAGTAGCAACACTTGAATTGGTTTCACCACAAGTACCAAACTGTGATACAGCACGGTAATACATGGTTTGCGTAATGTTGGTAAATGTATATGTAGTTGTTGTATTTGCAATAGGAGTCCAAGGTCCTGCCAGGTTTGTTGCAGATTCCCAACGTACTATGTTGCCGTTAAAACCGGCAACGGTTAAGGTGCCACTGTTTGTTGTTCCGCAAACATTAGAGTTGGCAGGTGTAACAGTACCTGGTATAGAAGAAGTTGCAACAGATAATCTTGCAGGGTTACTGGTTGCAGTTGGCGCACAGGTACCTTGTACAAAACAACGGTAATAGTTACCATTCATGGCAACTGTAGTTGGATTAATAGTTAAGGTAGTTGTTGTAACACCTGAATAAGGAGCACCATTAGCAAGGTTTGTATAAGCACCGCCAATACCGGTAGTACTGATTTGCCATTGATAAGTTACACCACCTACAGCAGTTGCAACGCAGGTAAATGTAGCTGGTGAACCTGAGCAAACGGATGCATCAGCCGGTTGCTGGTTTATAGTAGGATTGCAGGCAATTAACGGGGTAATTTCGGTGAGCAGATCTTTAAATGATACCCTTGTATTAGCTGCATTAAATAAGTTTGAACGTATTTGTACAGCAGCAATGGCATCTAAAGTAATATCATCAACCCACCATCCTGTTGGATTGGTAGGCCCTGCAGTATTATTATCTGAACCAAACCTGAATCTGATTTTAACAGATTGGCCAGCCCATTGCGATAAATTGACAATGGTTTGCTGAAAAGCAGCAGTAGTTCCTGTAAAAGCAGGCCTTCCACCTAATGGATTGTTAGGACTAACACCTAAACCCCCATTATATCCGCCACTGATCATATTAGCACCCAGATCGGTCCAGGTAGCGCCGCCATTATTGCTGATCTCCACAACACCTCCATCCCATCCATCTTCTGTATTAAACCTGTGCCAGAAACTTAATTTTGGATAGGAGTTCGCAGGCAAAGCAATAGCTGTTGTTGTTTCCAGCCTTTCATCTCCATCAGCCGGTAAATTTGTAGCAAAGAATGAATTAGGAGCACTGTGGCTGGCGGTATTAACTACAGTCCAAACGTTTCCTAATGGAGCAGTGGTGGTCCATGTTGCAGGTATTGTAGCACCGGCAACCGTTTCATTTATTAAAGATATAGGAGGGAAATAAGATCCCGGGTTTACATTAACTGTAAACGGATAATTAGTTGTTCCGGCAGGCTGGTTAACTACCCAGCTTACTACACGTGTAGCAGGAGTATAAGTACCTCCACTAACATAAGTTACGTTTAGTGGTAATGTATCTCTTAATGTATAACCTGATAAAGCAGAACAGGTAGCCAGGCTGTTAATATAATTTAGGTTAGATCCTTCTGGTATAGTTGTAGCACTTACTGTAGCTCCTAAAGTAATAGGAGGTGTAAAGTCAACAACCTGGTCGGTTACGCTGCCGGTAGAGCCTTCAGATGCAAATGCACCCATACCTCTTCTCCTGAAAGCTTCCCAGATAGCACAATTATAAAGCCCGCCATAAAGTGCCTGGTCAGCCGCCAGTATAGCATTTCTTCCACTGATAAAACCAGGTGAACATTGTTGCAATTTTAAACCTTCGGTTACAAGCTTCATCGCTATGGCATTACCACCACCGCCTGCAAGATTGTAAAGGTTTGGATTAATGGTACCAACCTGGTTAATAATATTCCAGGTCATATCCCATAAAGTAGCGCACCATATCTCACCCCTGTCATGTGGAGAGGTTGGCAAATTTGCCAAATAAACCTGGCCGTTAATTGTAAAATCGGTGCAATAACGGAAATGGCGAATTCCAGTACCTGGAGCACTTCCTCCAAATAAATTGGTGCCATTTAATGCATAAAGTCCAATTCCTCGGGGCGAAGCAAATCCGCTATTTAAAGTAGAAGTAGCCCAGTTTTGGGTAAACATTAATGCATAATAATCGCTCCAGCCCTCTCCCATTTGTTCTGCATTACCCAAACAAGCTCCTGATCCACCACCGGTTAAACGATTACTGGTACCATGACTAAATTCATGTATAACAATACCATTGTCAATATCACCATCTTTTGAGGGGTTAGAACCGCCTAAAGTCCACAAATACATCTGCATCCTTCCACTTCCACCATCAGCCGGCGTGCTAAAGTTTGCATTATTGGTTCCGCTTGGATCCTGTGCCTCGGCATTCACATGGTCATTGCCTGCACCTCCACGTCCAAGGTTATCATCCTGGAAATTAGCAGCCGGTTCAGTAAATCCGTAGATATACATCACATCATGTATAATATTGTTCCAGTAAAATAAGTTGGTAATATTAAATTGCTGATTTTGAACAGGTGTAGTTTGAGTTGGATTAACAGTAGTATCTGGAATAAAATTAAAGGTCAGATTTGGAAATGCAGTTGTGGAACTAGCCGACTTGGCAACTGTACCAATATTTTGGGGAGCTGTACGATCTTCATAAGCCCATACATTATTACCACGGGAATAAGCATAGTCAGTCGCAGCAGCACCTGTATGCCATCGTAAAGTAGTGGCATTACCCGGTGCAGCGGTCCATGGGTCTGTTCTTGTTGCAAATGATCCAATGCCTCCTGGTGCCCAGGGGCTTTCAGCAGGAAAGGGAACAACCCTGTAAGTAGCTGTGGTTACTAAATTGGGATCTTCAGATTTCTTAAAATCAAAAATATTATTTTCACTTGCTTTTACAGGTATATTGCCCCACATGAATGCAGGGTATTTTATATTGTCGTTTACCTCTGGCTTTCCCCAGTTATCATAATCAGTATAGTTATCAAGTCCTAAAATGCTGTTATTTACAGCATCCACCCTCACCATCCAGTAATCTGAAGTTGTTTTTGGTATGATATAAACATGCCAGGACAAATTGATCTCATTAGAATTTTCAACAGGTGTCCACATTAACTGAGCCGTAATATTTTCACGGGATACACCCATGTTGCTAAACTCAACCTTGCGGCCATTGTCTTTAGTGCTGATGGAAATTGCCATTTGCGATGCATGTAAACCCCTGTCGGACAAAGCCGACTGAACAGCCGATTCTGCACTTACAGATGGTGAAGCAGATTTTGCATTGGCAAATTTTTCGAGGCTATGGTTAAAGGAACCGGCCTGTGATACCAGTTTGCCGCCTTTGTAAGCAAGCACCAATATCTGGTTAAAAACTGGAACACTTTTGTAAACCTGGTTAAGATATACCATGGTAATGCCTGTGCCATTATCCGTGTATGTACGTGATACGGTCACATTACTAAGATCTTCTGCAGACAGGCCCAGTGCGGTTTTGCTTGCGCTAACCAGGCTGAGGGCTGCATTTTCTTCTGCATTGTTATTTTGTGCGTTAATACTAAACACACAAAAAAACAACGGAACAATAAAGAGGAAAATTTTTCTCATAATTGATGTTGTTTTAAATTTTGAATACATGATAAACGGGGTTACTAAAAAATATTGATAACTTTTTTTACAAAAAAAGAATGGTAAAACAGGATTTACTTTAGATGTTTTTTACAGAATTTGTAACCTTGTAAATGAAGAAGTAAAAGTTCTAATCATAAGTTTTTTGTTTATTCAGTTTAGTTAAAGAAAAAGTGTAAAATTTGAGTAAGCAATATTACGAACAATAAATTAATATTGTAAAAAATAATTGGGTATCTTTTACACAATTTTATAAATGGTAATTTGCCTTTTAAAACATTCATTTTCAATGAAAATAGTAAGCTTTTTAGTAGTGTTATTGTTATTTGTTTTTTTACAAAACTCCCAGGCGCAGGATGTAACCAGCCTGGTTAATGACAAAGCCGTTGCCTTACGAATTAAGTTAACGCAATGGAGAAGACACCTGCATGAACACCCTGAACTGGGCAACCGTGAATTTAAAACTTCGGCCTATATTATTGACCAGTTGAAAGACCTGGGCCTGGAAATAAAAACAGGTATTGCTAAAACCGGTGTAGTAGCCATTTTAAAAGGCGGAAAACCCGGGCCTGTAATTGCATTAAGGGCAGATATGGATGGCTTGCCTGTAAAGGAGCGGGTTAAAATTCCTTATGCATCAACCGACAGCAGTTTATATGCTGGTACAAAAGTTCCTGTAATGCATGCTTGCGGACATGATGCACATGTAGCCATGCTCATTGGCACTGCACAGGTTTTATCATCTATGAAAAAAGATATTGCAGGTACTGTAAAATTTATTTTTCAACCATCAGAAGAAGGTCCGCCCGAAGGTGAAGAAGGCGGTGCTGCATTAATGGTAAAAGAAGGCGTAATGGAAGATCCCAAAGTAGATGTGATTTTTGGTATGCACATAGAATCCTGGATCCCGGCAGGCGATATTCAATATAAATCAGGATCATTTATGGCTTCTGCCGATCTGTTTACCATAAAAGTTAAAGGCAAGTCATCGCATGGATCGCAGCCCTGGCTTGGAGTTGACCCCATTGCTGTGTCGGCACAAATAATTGAAGGGTTACAGAATATTGTAAGCAGGCAGATGGATCTTACCAAAGCGCCTGTTGTAATTACAGTCGGAAAAATAAACAGTGGGGTACGATTTAATATTATTCCCGAAGAGGCGATGATGGAAGGAACTTTACGTACACTGGACAGTAAAATGCAAACAGATGTTCAGCAACGGATGAAGTTTACAGCCGCTAAAATAGCAGAAGCATCAAATGCAACAGCCGAAGTAAAATTTTATGAAAAAACCCTGGTTACTTACAACACGCCCGGTCTTGTTGAAAAAATGTTACCCTCTTTACAAACGGCTGCGGGCAAAAATAATGTGCGGCCAATGGAATGGGTTACCGGCGCCGAAGATTTCAGTTATTTTGGCACCAAAGCGCCTGCATTCTTTTTTTATATCGGAGGCATGCCCCGTGGCAACGATCCAAAAAATGCACCACCGCATCATACACCAGATTTTATGATTGACGACAGCCAATTGTTCGTTGGTGTAAAAACATTTTGCCAGTTGGTATTTGATTATCCGAAAACAATTAAAAATTAAAAATTAATCTTAAAAGATTCAGGTCGCTGTAAGCGCCCTGAATCATAATTAAAATAAAAAACCATGAAACAGATTTTATTTTTTTCAACCCTGCTCCTCTCCTTTTCGGCAACAGCACAAAATAAAATGACACCCGAACTTTTATGGCAGTTGGGGAGAGTATCGGGGCTTGGTATTAGCAAAGATGGCAACCATGTTTTGTATGCAGTATCTACGCCAAATGCGGCTGAAAACAAAAGCAGCAGGAAGACTTATGCTATCCCGGTTAATGGCGGAAAGCCAATACCGGTAAGCAATGCAGACAGCATGTTGAATTATGAAAAAATATCTCCTGACGGAAAATTTTTAATCAGCGATGCATCAATAAAAATTAAAAAAGTTACCGGCAAAGAATATTATAACGAACTGTCAAAATCGAATGTGTATATTTTTGATAATCTTAATTACCGCCATTGGGATACTTATGAAGACGGAAATTTTGATCACGTGATGTTAACGCCTTTGGTAAATGGCAAGCCGGGTGAACCCATAGATCTCATGCCGGGAGAACCTTATGACAGCCCGCAAAAACCTTTTGGGGGCGATGAAGATTATGTTTGGAATCCCAACAGTAAAGAAGTGGTTTATTGCAGCAAAAAAAAATATGGTACGGCTTATGCCATCAGCACAAACACCGATCTTTTTGCTTACAATGTTGAAACCGGCAAAACAAAAAATTTAACCGAAGGTATGATGGGATATGATATCAATCCATCCTTTAACAATAAAGGCGAACTGGCCTGGTTAAGCATGCAAAGAGAAGGCTTTGAATCGGATAAACAGGACCTTATGGTAAGTAATGGATCTGCTAAAATGAACCTTACCCGTTCAAGAGATGATATACATGTAGAAGGATACCGCTGGAGTGATGATGGCAAAAATATTTTTTTCTATGCCCCTGTAAACGGCACCCTGCAATTGTTTTCTGTTAATTACCCAGGCTTAACAAGAATGTTACCGCTGGTAAAACAAATTACCAAAGGCGATTTTGATGTGAATGGAATTATTGGCCAATTGGGTAATACATTAATTGTTTCCAGAACGGATATGAACCACGCTGCAGAAATTTATACGGTTGATATTACCACCGGCAAGATGGCACAACTCACGCATGTTAATGATGAAACTTACGCATCACTCA
>JANNYY010000059.1:0-3436 GCA_031410355.1 Chitinophagaceae bacterium
AAGAGCCGGAGCATAACAAACCAATTCTTTCCTTAGATGAATGATCTTAAGCAATGGTCACATCATTCCATTGCAGCATTCCGTTTTTGTTTTGAGTCGGCGGAAGAACATGGTAACAGAACAACCTGTTCAACGGCCCTAATGGGTGCTAATCTATCGATTAAGCAGCCATGGCATACTGAGTATTGCCATATAAAATTTTCGCATTCTGATTAAAGTGCTAATTACGCAACGCACTACATGCTTACACTTACAAAGAGCTATGCTGTCAAAACCGGTCAGCCCCATAAAATATTTACTTAAAATGTCCTGTCAGCAGATACAAAATTACGTAAACTTATCCACCATAACTATATTGAAGTTATTTGAAGTTAAATTATAGCTTCTTCAAGCCAGATAACAGTTTTATTAAAGAAAGCAATTTACATCATCTGTCTATAAACGGATTCTTCTAAATTAATTGTTAAAAATATTATTTGCGTTGTGTATTTTTTTATGTACTATTGTATAGCCTTATTATAAATTTTTCTTTTGCATAAAGTTATTTATTTTCTTTTTGCGTAATTTATTTAAGCCCAATTACCCAATTATCCTGACGATTTATCATCCATATCTTATTAATATCAATTCTTGATTTTTTTTTAACTGCAAAATCATTTTATGAAAAAATGTCTACCTGCGCTTTTACAAATTAATTTTTTGAGAGGCAAAGTTTCTACACAAAAAATTGTGTCGCTTTTTTTATTGACGGGTTTATCGCTGGTGTTTGGCTTTAACAGCTACGCACAAAACCAGCCGGTGAAACCCGTAATTAGTTCGGCTAAACTTACCTTGGTAAGGGTCACGCCAAAACTGGCGGATATAGATCCTAACTCTATGTACGGCCAGCCATTTAAAATTACCAGGGACATGAAAGGTGTCATTGGTATTAGTGACCGGGGTGAAGAAAAAGTTGAAGAAGCCATGAGACGCTCTTCAAAAAATGGATCAAGCGAGGGTGTACAAAACCCAAATACTATTTTCCCTAACACCCCAACCCCTACGATCGGGCCAAATTTTGATGGTCAAAACTGGGTTGGTATTGACCCTTCTGATAATAATATGGCGGCAGGGCCTAACCATGTTATTCAAATGGTTAATGCTACCAGCTCATCTTTTTTTAGGATATGGGACAAAACAGGCACACAAGTACAAGCCCCAATGCTTTTATCTGCCGTTACGGGTTTGCCAGGATCTGGTGATCCCGTTGTTATATATGACCAAATTGCTGACAGGTGGATTTTAACTGAATTTGGGCCCGGCAGTTGCTGCAGCCAGCTAATCATTGCAGTATCAGCTACTTCCAATCCCACAGGATCTTATAATGTTTATCAATATACTGACCCAACCTTTTTTCCAGATTATCCAAAATTTTCAGTTTGGCATAATGCATATTACGCAACCACAAACGATTTTAACGCAGCAGGAAATACTTACTTAGGTTCTTCTGTATGGGCTTTTGACCGTGCTGCAATGATTGCAGGAGCTGCATCTGCCACTATGGTACGTTTCAGGCAAACAGGCGGCGGTAACCCTTTTTATAATATGGGTACTGTTTGTTTAGAAGGTACAACTCCTGCTTCTCAAAACGGTTTATTTATTTACCCTGATGGTTCTGCCAATTTGGGGATTTTTGAATTGACACCCAATTTTGCAAATCCTCCTGCATCTGTGGTTGGTGCAACTACTTTTTTACCAATTGCCGCATATGCCCAGCCTCCTGCCAATGTTGCCCAACAAGGCACAGGGTCATTGATAAATACCCTTGGCAGCCGGATGATGTTCAGAATGAATTACCGAAATAGAGGTGGAACAGAAACCATTGTTGCCACACACACAGTAGGTGTTGGTGGCTTGGCCGCTGTTCGTTGGTATGAACTGAGAAGGGTTGCAGGCATCTGGACGGTATTTCAACAAAGTACCCTTGCCAACCCCGATGGAAACAGCCGGTTTATGGGTGGCATTTCTATGGATGCAAACGGAACGATAGGATTGATTTATGACCTTTCGGGTACCACTGCTTTTCCTTCTATAAAAATGACCGGGCGTAATCTCAATGATGCATTAAACTCAATGACCTTATCGGAGCAGACCATAGTTAATGGAACCGCTCCTCATACTACATCTCAACGCTGGGGTGATTATAATACTTTAGTTAGTGATCCTTCTGTTGTTGGATCATACTGGGGTACCTCTGAATATAGTGCCCACAGCACACGCATGTTCAATTTCTCATTAAGTAATGGTGCCGCTGCTCCTGTAATAACTGCAGGTACATCTGCTATTACCGCAGAGGGTTGTGCTCCGGCAAATAATGCAATTGATCCTAATGAAACAGTTACTATAAGTTTCTGTTTACAAAATGTGGGTACACTTAATACCACGAGCCTTGTTGGTACTTTATTGCCAACCGGTGGTGTCACGGTTCCAAGTGCTCCACAAAACTATGGCGTTGTAGTAGCAGGTGGTGCTGCGGTTTGCCGCAACTTTACTTTTACTGCTAACACAGCATGTGGTGGTACTTTAATTGCATCTATTCAATTACAGGATGGAGCAACTAACCTCGGTACAATAACTTATAATTTTGCTACCGGTGTTGTAAGTACATTCTTTACACAAAATTTTGATGCTGTTGCAGCTCCTGCTTTGCCAGCAGGATGGGTAGCTACAAATGCCGCCGGTCCGGCACCACTTTGGGTAACCTCAAATGCGTCTTCGGTATCGGCACCTAATTCTATATTTGTTGATGATCCAGCGTTGGTATCTGATAAAATTATAGAAACACCAACTATAGCAATAGCTTCTGCAGGAGCAAGTTTAAGTTTCAGAAATAACTACACCCTGGAAAGTGGATTTGATGGTGGTGTTCTTGAAATTTCAATTAATGCTGCTGCTTACCAGGATATTGTAACCGCAGGCGGTGTATTTACTGCCAATGGTTATACCGGATCTATCAGTGGTGCATTTCTAAACCCTCTTGCAAATCGTTCAGCATGGACAGGTACGGCGGGTTCTTTTTTAACTTCTACCGTTACTTTACCAGCAGCAGCGGCCGGGCAAAACGTTAAGTTCAGATTCCGCATGGGTTCTGATAACAGTGTTGCTTCAACCGGTTGGAGAATTGATGATGTTACCATTTCACAACGCGTTTGTTGTGTGCCTTTAGTTCCCCCAACAGTTACTATTAACCAGGCAGCGGCACAGCCCGATCCTACATCATTATCGCCGATCAACTTTACAGTGGTATTTGACCAGCCTGTAAGCGGCTTTACAACAGGTGATGTGACGTTGAGCGGTACAGCCGGTGCAACTGCAGCTGTTGTTACAGGTGGTCCAACTACTTATAATGTATCTGTTAGCGGTATGACAACCTGCGGAACAGTAATAGCTACCATTC
>JANNYY010000060.1:0-5264 GCA_031410355.1 Chitinophagaceae bacterium
ATGAATATGAAAGAAAACATGTTTTATGAGCCGGACATTTGATTTTTGAAAAGGCGAGGAAGTTAAGAAACAATGTTACGCCAACTGAAATGATTTTATGGGGCAGATTGAAAGAATATTTTTCTTACATAAAATTCAGAAGGCAACATCCAATTTCATTTTATATTGTTGACATGTATTGTCATTCTAAAAAACTGGTTATTGAAATTGATGGAAGTATTCATGATTTAGAAGAAATAAAAGTTAAAGATGAAGTAAGACAAAAGGATTAAGAAGCACTCGGATTTCGGGTAATCAGGTTTACAACAAAAGAAATTACAAACGAATTGGAATCAGTTTTACAAAAAATTGAAAAGCACTTAAAATAATCATACTCCAAAGTTCCCCCGCTGGGGAAGATAGGCAAATCACTAACGTAATAGCTTTTCGTATCTCAACATAATACTGTTTTGAATTTAATGCTCCAGGTTCCCCCTTCAGGGGGCGGAGGGGGTCTGCGGTTCTTTTAAACCCCATACTTCCTCTTAATATCCCGGTCTGTTTCCCGCTCTTTAATACTGTCTCTTTTATCATAATTTTTCTTTCCCTTGCCTAAACCAATTTCCATTTTAAAATAACCAGATTCAGCTAAGAACAATCTCAATGGGATAATGGAAAAGCCTTTTTCTTTTATTTTGTTCTCCAGTTTTCGTAACTCACGTTTGTTGAGCAAAAGTTTTCTTTCCTGCAGGGGTTCGTGGTTACTATGGGTACCAAATGAATATTCGGATATGTGCAGGCTCTTTACAAACAGTTCTCCATTATGAAACAAACAATAGCTGTCGTTAAAGCTTGCTTTGCCTGCCCGTAAAGATTTTATTTCGGTGCCGCTTAGTACCATGCCTGCAATGTAGGTTGCTTCAAAAAAATATTCGTAATGCGCTTTGCGGTTTGTGAGTTCCAATTATTTTGTTTTTACAAAGATATTGGGTTTAGTTTTGTTTGAAACCAAAGGATAGATAGCTAAGCAAATATGTCATTAACAATCAGGCCTTATTGATGAATTAGTGCAGGTATATGTATGTATATTGATATTATGGCTCAATACAAATTTGTACCCTTTGCCGGATGCAACCAAAATAATATTTAAACCGCCTTGGTGTTGTGCAGCTTTTTAATATACCTTTATTTCCAATCAACACGTTTATGACTGTAAAACAATACCCTTTTTATCTTAAAGCCACAGTAATTCTTTTTGGAATTATTTTATTGGTGTATGTATTATTTAATTTACAGGGCATAATGATCCCGCTTGCTTTTGCAATGATTTTCGCTATTTTATTAAACCCGCTCTATAACTGGTTTCAGAAACATAAAATACCAAAAATTCTTTCAATCACTATTACATTGCTGCTGGCATTCATTGTATTTGGCGCAATTATGTATTTTCTTTCATCGCAAATAGCCAGGTTTAGCGATTCACTACCATTATTAAAACAAAAATTCAGTACGCTCACAACCCAGTTCGGGCAGTGGGCGCAGCTTCGTTTTGGGGTAACTATTAAGAAACAGGTTGAACTTATGAACAGTGCCTTAAACAGCAACAGTACTTTACTTGGTTCAACAGTAAGCACAGCTTTAGGCACCTTGGGAATTATGCTGTTACTGCCGGTTTATATATTTCTTTTTCTGTTTTACAAAACGCTTATCCTTAATTTTCTTTTTGAAGTTTTTGCTGAAGAAAATTCAAAACAGGTAAGCGATATATTGAACGAAACCAAATCGGCAATTCAAAGTTATATGGTTGGATTGCTGATTGAGGCTTTAATAGTTGCCATATTAAATTCAACTGCCTTATTGTTATTAGGCGTCAAATATGCTATACTGCTTGGTGTAATAGGTGCGCTTTTAAACATCATACCTTATATAGGAGGTATTATTGCCATAGCATTGCCTGTGCTTATAGCTACTGTTACTAAAGATGGTTACAATACACAATTGGGAATTTTAATTGCTTATATTATTATTCAGTTTATTGATAATAATATACTCGTACCAAGAATTGTTTCTTCAAAAGTTCAAATTAATGCGCTTATCTCTATCATTACGGTTTTGCTTGGCGCAGCGCTTTGGGGTGTGCCGGGTATGTTTCTTTCCATTCCCTTTGTTGCCATTTTAAAAATTATTTTTGACAGGGTTCCTGACCTTAAGCCCTGGGGCAAATTGTTAGGTGATACAGTACCTACACGACATAAAGGGGAAATATGGAACCTTAGAAGAAAGAAATCAGCACCTTCATTATCTGAAAAGATTGTTTCCTGATTATTAAACCGGTATGAAAAGGTTGGTATATTTTACCCAGGCAGCATTTCGGCTATTCGGAAATGTGCAGGCTTTTTTATAAACAGTTCTCCATCATAAAATAAACAATAGCTGTCGTTAAAGCTGGCTTTGCCTGCCCGTAAAGATTTTATTTCGGTGCCGCTGAGTACCATGCCTGTAGTATAAGTGGCTTCAAAAAAATATTCGTAATGTGCTTTGCGGTTTGTAAGTTTCAATGATTATGTAGAAGTGAAATCCAAGCATTTTCGCCAAATTATGCTGGTAGACGGTCTCATATAAAGAATTCGTTTGCGCTCTTTCTTGAAGATGAGTCTATTGCAGATGCAATAGCAGATATAGTTCAGCAAGTTGATTATGGCAATCTGAATTTACTTCCAAATGATATTCAAAATAAAGGGAGAGAAATGTCCGATGTTTATCTCTATCTATATTGTATCGAGAATTCTATTAGAATCTTTATTGCTGAAATAATGAACCGTGTTTGTCGTATTGCCGAAAGCCCCAAATTTAATTCCATTAGATAAAACGCAAAAGACCCGCAAAATCAGGATACGGAGCTTTTGGCTATCTCTAAGCCGGTGATGTAAGGTGCAAGTTTAATAATTACCAAAGCATAAAAAACATTTTACCATATTACCAAATTTGGTAACTTTGTGTATTACATAAAATAATCAATGCCGACTTTACATATAATTGATTCAATAAAAATAGATGTTTATTCAAGAGATCATTTGCCTCCACATTTTCATGCAATATATGCTGAGCATGAAATTTTAGTTGAGATAAAAAGTTTAAAAACATACGCAGGATACTTGCCAGTAAGACAACATAAAATTGTAATTGAATGGGCAAAAAATGAAAAAGTTAAAGCTTTCTTATTGGCAAATTTTGAAAGACTAAACCCAAATTTACGAAAATGAAAAAGATAGTAAAAATACCGAGAATTCTTAAAATAAAATCTGTTAAGGGTTTTAATTTATACTGCATTTTTAATAATGGAGAAACAAGAGTGATTGATTTTAAAGAATTATTTAAAAAGTGGAAGATCACAAAAAACGACCCTGAATATTTATTACAAACAGAAAGTGAGTTTAAAAAAGTTTCTTTGAGAAACCAAACATTGTCATGGAAAAATATAAAAATAGAGTTAATGGATATTAATGGTGATAAAAAAATTCATCCATACGAATTGAGCCCTGATATTGTATTTAAAAATAGTTTACCTGCAGAAGAAACAGAACATAAATTTTTTTTCGGATCAATCATTAAGGATACAAGAATAAAACAAGGATTATCACAACAGGATTTGGCTACACTAAGCGGAACCAGTAAAACTTATATTTCCAGAATTGAAAATAATTTAATTGAACCGGAATTTTCAACATTATACAAAATTGTGGAATTGGGATTAGGAAAAAAGATAAAAGTTGAAATTGCTTAACCCAAAAAATTAAACTTATCTGGTACTTTTTCAGTTACATCTTTTGTACTTTCCCTTTTTTGTTTTGGTACATCTTCAGGCTTTGATAATGCATTTTCCTGCTGATTGTTTTCGGTTGCTACAACAGCTTTTATTTGTAATTCTTTAATTTCTATTGGCATGGTGATTTGATTTAATTAAAAATAAATATGGAGGCAACTTATTTGAAAAGAAAAATTATTTAATAATCGTCACATACCCCGTAACAGCCTCCCTGCCGCTACCGGGTTCAATAATGTAGTAGTAAGTATCCATGGGCAGTTGCTTGCCTTTGTACATGCCATCCCAGGCCTTATACGTGCCGCGGCTTTCAAAAACCTTTTGCCCCGCACGGGTAAATACCTGTGTATGCTGATCGGCGTATTCATCCAGGTATTGTATTTTCCAAAGGTCATTAATGCCATCATTGTTTGGCGAGAAGGTATTGGGTATCCTGGGAATTTTTAACACATCTACAAACATATCATCGGTTGCGGTACAGCCACCTGTTGCGGTTACAGTGAGCGTGTATAAAATATCAAATTTTGCATTCACACATTTTGGTTTAAGGATGGTGGGGTCATTCAGGTATTGTGAGGGGGTCCACAAATACTGCAGGTTGGTGCCGGTTGCAGATGCCTGTATGGTTATGATCCCGCCTTCCAGCATTCTTCTGTCGGGGCCGGCATTGGCTGTGGGATAGGGGTGCACGTTTATTGGCTTACTCAATACTTCACTTTTACAACCGTGGCTGTTTACCGTGTACAGGCTTACATTAAAAGTTTGTGTTGCACCATAAATGTATAAAACGTTTTTTGTGTTTCTTAATCTTCCATCGCCCATATCCCAGTTCCATTGCATGGTTAGGCCATCCATACTATTGGTTGAATCGGTTAAAAAGACAGCATCACCCAAACAAATATCGGTTTTCCTTATTCCAAAATTAGTTACAGGCTGTGGATGAATTGTATTAAGCAGCAGGGTAGTATCATGCAAACATCCTCCATTACTTCTTACCCTTAAGTTTACATTAAAGGGTCCTGTATTATTATAAAGATGTGAAGGAGTTTTAAGGGCAGATGAATTATTTGCGCCGCTTAAACTGTCATCAAAATTCCAAAGATATTGTAAAGCATTGCCTGAGCCATCTGATATGTTTGAAAGATTTGCAAATGTTACATTTCCATCAGGCAAACAAACAGAAGCGGGAAATCTAAAATTGGCTACGGGTTTAGCTAATATTTTGAAAGGAATTGCTGAACCCGCAACAGAAGGTGTGTCGCATTTGCTTAAAATGGTATTACCATCGCTGCCTGTTTGTAATATTATTTGAAAATTGCCTGGTTGAAATAAAGCAGCATTAAAATGAACAATTATCCTCCTCGTTAATCCATTTACACAATTTAACGGCGCAGCACTGCTAATGATTACGGGGTAAGTACCGGTGACAAAAAAATCGCTGCCATTTGCTGCTACCGAATTG
>JANNYY010000061.1:0-3870 GCA_031410355.1 Chitinophagaceae bacterium
ATTTGGCGATATAGTGCCACTGATGGTGAATACAGAAAATGCAAAAGATGCGGTGCAGTCGGCTTTTCATTTTGCCAGTAAAGGCGATGTTGTTTTATTAAGCCCTGCCTGTGCAAGTTTTGACCTGTT
Organism: Chitinophagaceae bacterium; assembly: GCA_031410355.1. Classification (GTDB taxonomy): domain Bacteria; phylum Bacteroidota; class Bacteroidia; order Chitinophagales; family Chitinophagaceae; genus Ferruginibacter. The sequence continues at coordinate 130 of JANNYY010000061.1, forward strand.
TAAAAATTATGATGACAGGGGTAACCAGTTTAAGCAGGCGGTGAAGGAGTTGTGAAACCCCCTCCGCCCCCTGAAGGGGGAACTGACCGAAGCGAAGAGGCCTCGCCCCAACCCCTTTCCTGAAGGAGAGGGACCTGGAAGATTGAAGCGAAGATTGTGTTATTAAAAATTGAAAGCGGTTTGCATTATTAATGAATAAAGAAATAAAAGATGATTTGGAAGATAAAATGTCAGGATATGTTTAATGCACCGCTCCCTCTCTATAGGAGAGGGAGAAGGAGGATGAGGTTGTTGAAATGCTGAATTACAAATGTTGATTAAAAAATAAATGCCCTGCCTCCCTCTCTTTGGGAGAGGGAACGAGGGTGAGGTAATATGTCAGAACAGGTAAACATAAAAACATTCTTTACACCCAACATCAGTAACATGGGTGGCAATTTGGTTAGCAAAACCAAAGGCGACCGTGTTATATGGGGCATTGTAATTATTCTAACACTGGTGAGTTTATTGGTTGTGTACAGCAGTACAGGATCTTTAGCTTATAGATTGAGCAGAAGCACAGAAAGTTATCTTTTTAAACAGTTTGCTTTTATCATACTTGGGTTGCTGATAATTTACTTTGCACACCGGGTTAACTATACCATTTATTCCAGGGTGGCTTCGGTATTATTTGTTGTTTCTATTTTGTTATTGATTTATACAATCTTTTTTGGCCAAACATTAAATGCAGGCACACGCTGGATAAAATTGCCTGTCATCAATATGACTTTTCAAACATCCGATTTGGCAAAACTTTCGCTCTTTATGTATTTGAGCCGCCAGTTGAGCCGTAAACAAAATGTAATTAAAGATTTCAGGAAAGGATTTTTGCCGATAATAATTCCGGTTGCCATCATTTGTTTATTGATTGTACCATCAAACCTTTCAACAGCATTGCTCATTGGTGGCACAAGTATTCTTATTATGTTTATCGGCAGGGTTAGCACAAAACATCTTTTACTTACCATTGGTATTTTATTATTACCGGTTGTTATTTTATTAACAGTTGCAGTAAGCACTTACGATAAAAAAGAACACCGGGCAAAAGATATTCCTGCCATATTTTCGGTAGGGCGGGTGCCCACGTGGATCGGCCGCATTCAAACATTCATGTACAGTAGTAAGGAAGATGCCAATGAAAAATTGTACCAGATAAACCAGGCAAAAATTGCTATTGCCAAAGGCAGTTGGTTTGGCGTTGGGCCGGGTAACAGCCAGGCACGTAATTTTTTACCGCACTCATACAGTGATTTTATTTTTGCGATAATACTTGAAGAGTATGGATTGATGGGCGGTGTATTTATGGTATTTATATACCTGCTTTTCCTGTATCGCTGTATCAGGTTGTACCGCAAATGCCCATTTGCATTTGGGGCATTCCTGGCGCTGGCATTAAGTTTTATGCTGGTGATACAGGCCATTGCAAACATGGGTGTAAATGTAAATATTTTTCCAAATACCGGTGTTACGTTACCATTAGTAAGTATGGGCGGCAGCAGTTTTTTATTCACCTGTTTATCTATTGGAATTATTTTAAGTGTAGCAAGAAACGTGGAGCAACTGGAAGGGCAAACCCATACCCCCTCCGCCCCCTGAAGGGGGAACCAGATGCGAAGAACATTAGAAATTAAAAATAAAATTGAATTTGAACTCTATACTAAATGAACGATGATAAAAACCTAAAAGCTGCAAAAGTTCCCCCTTTAGGGGGCGGAGGGGGTGTTCTGCGTTTTATCATCGCAGGCGGCGGCACAGGCGGACATATTTTTCCGGCAATTGCAATTGCAAATGCCATTTTAAAACAGCAGCCACAAACAAAAATTTTATTTGTTGGCGCAAAAGGAAAAATGGAAATGGAAAAAATACCGCAGGCAGGTTTTAAAATTGAGGGATTAGACATTGCAGGATTTAACAGGAGCTCTTTGATAAAAAATATTGGATTACCATTTAAGCTCATCAAAAGTTTTATCCAGGTACGCCGGATATTTAAATCTTTTAAGCCGGTTGCAGTAATTGGCGTTGGCGGTTATTCAAGTTTCCCGGTTTTACGTTTTGCCCAGGCAAAAGGAATTCCTTCATTTATTCATGAGAGTAATTCATTTGCCGGTAAAAGCAATATGATGGTTGGTAAAAATGCAACAAAAATTTTTGTTGCAAGCGATGGAATGGAAAAATTCTTTCCGGCAAGTAAGATCCTGCTAACCGGAAACCCCGTTAGGGAAAGTATTTCAAAAAATATGGTAAGCAGGGAAGAAGGGATACGGTTTTTTGGATTGGATCCCAATAAGAAAACAATACTATCAGTTGGAGGAAGCCTGGGTGCAAAAAGTATTAATGAGGCATTGGATAAATACCTGGACTTGTTTGAAAAAAATAACCTGCAACTGATTTGGCAAACAGGCAAGCCTTATGCAGAAAAAGCAAAGGAAAGTGCAAAAGGAAAAGCAAATATTTGGGCCGGTGGTTTTATTACCCAAATGGAGTTTGCCTATGCGGCTGCAGATTTGGTGATAAGCAGGGCAGGTGCCATGGCCATTGCTGAATTATGTGTTATGAAGAAGGCCGTGATTTTTGTTCCCTTTCCTTATGCAGCCGAAGATCATCAAACCGTAAATGCACAAAATTTAGTTAATAAAAATGCAGGCATAATGATAAAAGATAGAGAGGCGTTAGAACTATTGGTTCCATCAATCATTGCATTATCAAATGATGAAAATATGCAACAGGAATTAAAAGCTAACATCAGTAAACTGGCCATCACCAATGCCGATGAAATGATAGCTAGAGAGATAATAAACAGTATTTGAAAAAATCCCGAAGGGATGAAATTATTATAGGTAAAATAAAAACTTGAACCAAACCCCGAAGGGGTGATATTATAAAGTGATTGAATTAAACAATATAAGACAAATTTATTTTTTAGGCATCGGCGGTATTGGCATGAGTGCATTGGCCAGGTATTTTAATGCAAATGGAGTTGTTGTAAGTGGGTATGATAAAACACAAACTGTTTTAACAAGCCAATTATCTTCCGAAGGAATAAAAATTCATTATGAAGATAATATTGAGCTCATTGACAAGGCTGCGGAGTTGGTTGTTTATACACCGGCTGTGCCTAAAGACCACAAAGAGTTGAATTATTTTTTACAGCATAATTATAACCTGGTAAAGCGTAGTGAAGTGCTGGGGGCCATTACAAACAGTACTTATAATATATGTATTGCAGGCACACATGGTAAAACAACTACCAGTACCATGGTTGCTCATATTCTGCGCCACAGTGAATATGGATGTAATGCTTTTTTAGGCGGCATTGCAGTTAACTATAATGCTAACTTTTGGTCAAGCCAAAAAAATGTATCAGTAGTAGAAGCAGATGAATACGACAGAAGTTTTTTGAAATTAAGCCCTGATGTTGCCATCATCAGTTCTATGGATGCTGATCACCTGGATATTTACGGTACCGCCGAAAATATGGAGGAGGCTTTCATAGAATTTTCGGCAAAGATAAAACCGGGAGGTTTGTTGCTGAGCAAATATGGACTTAAAAGAACAGAAGATCTGAAAGCAACGGAACATTTGACCTATCATTTGCAAAATGAAAATGCAAGTGTGTATGCAGCCAATATAAAAATGAGGAATGGCAGTTACCTGTTTGATGTGCTGATGCAATATTGGGAATTAAAAGATGTTGTTTTGAAT
>JANNYY010000062.1:0-20517 GCA_031410355.1 Chitinophagaceae bacterium
GAAAAGCCATGTCCATTACTTTAGAATTTTCAAGGCCTTCTTTCCTGATCTTAGCGGTAGCATTGGCATCGGTTTGCGCAAAAATAAAATTGCCCGTAAGGCAAAAGGATAATGCAAGCAGCAGTTGTTTTTTCATGATGAGTAGTTTTATTATTGAATAGTAATTTACAATTTTCAGGAACGGGAACCCAACTTTGCCAAAGTTTAAAACTTGGGCAAAGTTTGTGTAAGTATCTGTCTAAATGGTTTTTGTTCCCGGTATTTCTATGATCAAATTTTCTCCATAACAACCTGCAGGAGTTTGATAGCCTGTCATAAAATTACCTTCCAGTATTTTTTTTGCGATGAGCAAACTGCTGTATGCTGTTAACGTATAGCCATCAAAACAACTGATACAGGCACTTATTTTTTCGTCTTTAGCATTGCTTGCTTCTCCCCAAACCAGGCTGCTGCTTTTTTCCCTTTGTTCATCTGAAGGGCCGGCAGGCCTGGCTTTTATTTTTTTCTTTATGATGTTGCGTATAAAATCGGTTCTTAACAGCCAGTTGAATGCCCCCTGTAATTTTAATGCCTTATAAATTTTTGGAGCAATGCCTGTATAGACTTCAATATTTGGTATCCCCGTTGTTGTATATGCCGTTGAAACATCTCCCCAGGGAATCGACATTACAAATAATTTTTTCTCTCCAAATTCAACCCACATTCCTTTTTGTCCTAGCGGTTTTCTCACAATTTTACCGTTCTCTCTTACTGCACCGCCTTCACCAATTTTGCCTGCCATTGTAGTTGCTGTGCCATGCGATAATCCCCCACCAATGGATGCGAAAGCAAGTTTTAAATGCGTAGCATCGGGCATTTTATTTTTTAACTGTAATGCTATACAATCTGTTGGTACCACATCAAAACCAACGCCCGGCATCACCATTATATTTTTTTCCTTTGCTTCCGTGTCATATTTCTTCAGCATTTCAAAAACAGCAACATCGCCGTTAATATCAATATAATGAACACCGGTTTCTAAACAGGCTTCAATCATTTGTTTTGCTGTATAAATGTAAGGGCCCGCTGCATGTAATACCAGTTTTACTTCTCCCAAAGCTTTTTGTAATTGTTCTTTATTATCCAGGTCAATAATACGGTAAGAGAGTTTTAATTCTTCTGCAAGTGGTTTTATATGCGCTTCTGTTCTTCCGGCAAGTATGGGTTGCAAATTATAGGTTGATGAAAGTTTTGCAATGAGTTTACCTGTATAACCATTGGCACCGTATAAAAGGAATTGATTTTGCATAATGGAAATTACAATTATTATTTAATGAAAATTGTGTAATATAAAATTTAGGCGGTTGTTTACAGTGCCGTAGGCACACAAGATTGGTAGAATAATTATAAAGAAACGGATTTAGCGTGCCGTAGGTACGCAACTTAATGAAACCTATCGTGCCTAACGGCACTTAATTACGGACGTGCTATTATATCTACCAATCTTTTGCTCCTAAAGGAGCAGAAAGGCAGAATTAAAATTAGTACAAATTGAAAAGCCCAACCATTTAGATTGGGCATTCAATTTGAATTTATACTGTTAGTTAGAAACTTGTTCTTCCATATAACTTTCCATAGGCTCGCAGGTGCAAATTAAATTCCTGTCGCCGTAAGTATTGTTGATTCTTGCTATTGAAGGCCAGAATTTATTTTTCATCACATAAGCCAGCGGGAAAGCTGCCTCCTTCCTGCTGTATGCATGATTCCATTCATCGGCACAAATAACCTGCTGGGTATGCGGGGCATTTTTTAATGCATTATCAATCTTATCAGCCTTGCCTTCCTCAATCGCTTTTATTTCATGATAAATGCTGATGAGGGCTTCGCAGAAACGGTCCAGCTCTCCTTTGTCTTCACTTTCGGTGGGTTCAATCATAATGGTACCGGGCACCGGAAAACTCATGGTAGGTGCATGAAAACCATAATCCATCAAACGCTTGGCAACATCTTCTGCTTCAATACCGGCAGTGGTTTTAAACGGCCTCAGGTCAACAATAAATTCATGAGCGCAATAACCATTGGCACCAGTATATAAAATTTTATAAAATTTTTCAAGCGTAGCCTTCATGTAATTTGCATTCAGGATGGCGTACTCAGTAGATTTTTTTACACCATCTAATCCCAGCATTTTTATGTAGGCATAGCTGATGAGTAAAATACTTGCACTGCCATAAGGTGCTGCACAAACTGCAGTGGTGAGTCGTGAGTCGTGAGTCGTGAGTTCTGACGCCTCAGGATTCACGATTGACAACTCACGATTCACGATGAATGAATGCCCCGGTAAATAAGGTTTCAATTTATTGTTTACACAAATTGGCCCAACACCCGGCCCGCCGCCACCGTGAGGTATTGAAAATGTTTTATGCAGGTTTAAGTGGCAAACATCAGCGCCAATCATACCCGGGCTCGTTAACCCCACCTGTGCATTCATATTGGCGCCATCCATATAAACCAGTCCGCCATTATCATGAATTATTTTGCAGATCTTTTTAATACCCTCTTCAAACACGCCATAGGTACTTGGGTAGGTAACCATAAAAGCAGCCAGGTCATTTTTATGTTGTTCTGCTTTTAATTTCAGGTCTTCTATATCAATATGTCCTTCTTCATCACTTTTTACAACAACCACTTTCATGCCCGCCATAATTGCACTTGCCGGGTTTGTGCCATGTGCAGAAATTGGGATCAGCACAATATTTCTATGGCTTTCTTTCCTGTCTGCATGATAAGCCCTGATGGTAAGCAACCCTGCATACTCACCCTGGGCGCCACTATTAGGCTGTAAGGAACAGGCTGTAAAACCGGTTATCGTGCTTAAATAATTTTCCAGTTTTGCAATCATGTACTGGTATCCTTTCGTTTGCGATGCTGGTGCAAAAGGGTGTATGGAACTGAACTCGGGCCAGCTTACGGGAATTAACTCCGAAGCTGCATTCATCTTCATGGTGCAGCTACCCAAACTGATCATGGAGGTATTTAAACTCAGGTCTTTATTCTCCAGTGATTTTATATAACGCATCATCTGGCTTTCGCTGCGGTGTGTATTAAAAACAGGGTGTGTTAAATAGGCCGTAGTTCTTTTACCAAACAAAGCATCAGCTTCATCAAAAGATAAAACAAAGGTTTTTGAAGTAACATCTTTAAAAACGGCGACAAGATTTTTTTCGGTTTCTCCAATATAATTGCTGGCCACTTCATCAATAGATAAACTTATAATTCCTTCTGTGTGGTAATGAAAATTAGCCTGGTTTTTTTCAGCTGCTTTTTTAAAAGCATTTACATCTGCAACTTCAAAACTGATCGTATCAAAGCATTCACCGGGTAAAACTTTTACGCCAACACTTTCCAATCCTCTGGCAATAGCTGTGGTTAAAACATGAATGCGTTGAGCAATTTTCTTTAATCCATCTGGCCCGTGATAAACGGCATACATGGCTGCCATGTTTGCCAGCAAAGCCTGTGCTGTACAAATATTTGAAGTTGCTTTTTCTCTTTTAATATGTTGCTCTCTTGTTTGCAAAGCCATGCGTAAGGCACGGTTGTTCTGCGCATCAATACTAACGCCAATGATGCGGCCGGGTATGCCACGTTTAAATTCATCCTTGGTTGCAAAGAATGCAGCATGTGGCCCGCCATAACCCAGCGGAACACCAAAACGTTGTGCAGAACCAATGGCTACATCTGCACCCAATTCACCGGGAGGCATTAATAAGGTAAGCGCCAGCAGGTCTGTTGCCATCACTACAAATCCATTAACTGCATGTACCTTATTTATAAAATCACGGTAATCTTCAACTGTGCCGAGGTTATTTGGATACTGAACTATGGCGCCAAAATAACTTTCATCAGGCGATGCTGTTTTGTAGTCGCCATAAACCAATTCAATACCAATGGGGGTAGCTCTTGTTAACAGTACTTCTTTTGTTTGAGCAAAAATATGATCATCAACAAAAAATTTAGGAGCACTAATTGTTTCCGATTTATTTTTATGATGAAACAGCATAGCCATCGCCTCTGCAGCAGCAGTTGCTTCGTCCAGCAGGCTGGCATTGGCAAGTTCCAAACCGGTTAAATCGCAAACCATGGTTTGGTAATTGAGTAAACTTTCCAAACGGCCCTGCGAAATTTCGGCCTGGTAAGGTGTATATTGTGTGTACCATCCGGGGTTTTCAAAAACGTTGCGAAGAATAACACTTGGCGTAATGGTATTGTAATATCCCTGCCCTATATAAGTTTTAAAAACTTTATTTCTTGCCGCTATTTTTTTCAATTCGTCAAGGTATTCAAATTCTGTTTGGGCAACCGGCAGCTTTAAAGGATTTTTTAAACGTATTGATGGGGGTACCGTTTGGTTGATCAGTTCATCCAGGTTTTCAACGCCAATTGTTTTAAGCATTTCGGTTGCCTCTTCTTCATTTGGGCCAATATGGCGGCCTGCAAATTCGTACTGCTGTTGTTCAAAAAGATTCATATTCAAAAAGATGGTTTTATGCTCCTGACTCCCTCCTAACGCTTCGCTCTGGAGGGAAATTGGAGTAGATTATGATTTATTTTTTGGGACAAGCTTTTGTACAACTATTAAACATTGTTGTGTCACTCACTTGTACGTTATACCTTTATTTAGCTTTATGCATGTTTTATTTAGTGGCGCAAATTTACGATAACACAACAAGATATTATGCTAATAAGTTCGCTACTTTTACGCTGTGGAAAATTGGGGGATATAAACACATAATTATAAATAAAAATGGAAGAAGACTTACTCCATAACTGGGAAAAAAAATCAGCCGATCATCAGAAAATTTATAAGCAATTTTTACACCGTGCCGATAAGCGTAAAGTACTAAAACTTTTGCCAGACCTGCACGAGGAAGCATTTGAAAAGATAGACTGCCTCAAATGTGCTAATTGCTGCAAAACCTATTCTCCCCGGTTTAAAACGCCGGATATAAAACGTATTGCCAAATATTTAAAGATGAAGGAAGGTGATTTTATCAATACCTATTTATTTGTTGATAGTGAAGGAGATTATGTTTTAAGATCAAAACCATGCCCTTTTTTGGGTGCTGATAATTATTGCAGCATTTATGAACAACGTCCATCCGATTGCCAACGCTTTCCTTATACCGATGAAGATGTATTGCTGAAAAGGCAGCCGCTAACAATTAAAAACAGCAGTTTTTGCCCTATTGTGTATTATGTGCTGGAGAAATTAATTGCTGCAAAGTAGGTGTCAGGCCACTACGGGCAGATCTTAGTTTTCTGAAGTCTTTGTTTAGCATGTTCTCTTAAAGTTGCAGAGTATCTATAGTGACCAGACACCTAATCAATCGGCTTTCTCAAAATTCGCTTTCTTAATTTTTATTCTTGACTTTAAAAAATCAGGTAAGGTTTTATCAGCCTCTTCCAGTTTTGCGAGACTCACAAACCGGGCTTCTTTTTCAGGTAAATAATAAATATAGTTTAAATACAGGTAATGTATCAGCATCCTGTTGTATGCATCAAGTTCATTGTCTTTTATTACTGTAAGAAACTGCTCTTCCAATTGAACCCTGTTTTTCGTTTCGGCCAATGCCCTGCCCAGCCGCCCAATGCTTCCATAATAATGTTTCTCTACGGGGTTTTCTATCCTGAAACTAATTCCTAAAAGCAATTCCTGTACTTCAATATTTAATTCTTCCAATTCTTTAATATAGGTATTCCTTTGAGCCCAGGCATAACTGCCATCAGTTATTCGTTCAAACCTGTCGTTCATAATATTTAGATGGGCTCTTAAAAATACCTGCCAGTTTACAGTTTCAGCAGACAGCATCGCTATATTTAATGCATGGTACCGCGGGCTTTGGTCCTGGCTGCAACCGCCAATCACACGGCGGTTTCTTTTCATTTCAAGTGCATCAGCTTTAGACACATACATCCCAACATAATATTCAAATTCATCGTCAGTTGTAATATTTTTTTCCTTTGCTTCCTTTACTGCATCAGCTAACAGTTGCTTAAATTTTTCTGTGGGAACAAGGGTTTGATTTATCCATGCTTTTTTCATGCTGTCCATCGCTTGCCATTTATATTCTTTATAAACAGCAGGTACGTTTTTCTCTGTTATGTGTTTTGTTCAAGGTAATTACTAAATGCAAACAACTTTGTCTTATTATAATTTGAATCAGAATACCTGTAAAATCTGCCATCTTCCCGGGCTTTTTCAGTAAATATATCAGCAGTTGTATCTACTACACAATCTGCATACAATATCATCCGGGCGTATTTTTCAGGAATTTTGATATTCTTAAATTCATCTGTAATATAGAAGGCATCCAGGCTTTCTTCAGAATAATCAGTTTTATTATAATGCTTTATTACCCATTTGCCAACTAATGACTTATTGTAATAATCAGGCTCATCTTCAATTCTTATTTCAGGCTCACTATAATCTACCATTGTTTGCCCTGAGAATTCTACTATCCACTTATTGGAGTAATCATCTTTATAACGGGACTTAAGTATAAGCATTTTGTAGTCAACTTCTGCCTTCTTATACTTTCTAACAAAATCTTCAAAATTTATATTGTTTTTTATGTCTGCAAGCGCCTCTTTAATATTTCCTTTTTCCATAGAAATATGGTTACCAATTCCCTGACTTACTGCATAATAAACCCTGTTCAAATCACATCGCTTAAATTTTAAGTTAAGCGAATCAACAATATAGGTAAGCTGATTCATAGTAACATCACTATAAATCAGGCCATTGTTGTAAGTTTTAAATTCGCTGTTGTAATTACCTGTTTGAGCATTGCAGGAAACAATTAAGAAGAATGACAGAGCTGTTAGTAGGTGTGACATTTTCATATGTTTAAGATTCAACAACGGTGAAAATTTCATAAACGTATGACCAGTATTTTAATAAAAAGTTAAAATAGCTGCCAAGCCATTAAGCACAGAGTTACAGCGTATTTGTAGTTGATGATCGACCAACACTATTTCACCGCCAACTCTATATATGCAGCACCCAGCGGTCTTTCAATACCATCTCCTTTCCACTCAGGTGAGCCAGGTATTTCAGTTGCCTTTAATATTTCTTCTTTTGTTTTGCCTGCCCTTATTTCAGTTTCTGTAAATTTTAAAACATTAGCCAGGTAATCACCAAAAGCTTGCAGGTCATCAGCTTTAAGCAATACATCATACCCGGTTCCTGCATGTCCACAAATAAATTGTGTTTTTGTATCAAAAGTAGCAATGGCTTTGTCTAAGACTATTATCCAGTTGGCAATATTTGCTCCGGCAGTTTTATCAATATAAGGATGCCGGCGGTTAAAAACCAGGTCGCCCATGTGTACAATATTACTGTGCTGAAAATGTATCATCGCATCACCATTGGTATGGCCTGCACCAAAATAATGAGCCATAATTTTTTCTTTGGCCACTTTCGTATTCCAGCCATCGTCACCAAAAGTCATATCTGGTATATGAAATTTATCGGCAGTCAATTTTTGTTCTCCTGCTACCCTTAACTGGTTGGCTTTTGAATTTACATGCGCAACCACATGTTCTGCCAGGCCCTTAAAAGCGATATTCCCTGCTGTATGATCGCCGTGATGATGGGTATTGATCAAATACTTGAAAGGTTTTTTGCTTTTCTTTTTCAATTCATCAATTAAATGCGCAGCAGTATCGGGGAACTGTGCATCAACCACCACAATACCTTTTTTTGTAAGCAGGAAGCCTATGGTGCCGCCTTTTTCGGTAAAGATGCCGATATCATCTGTGAGCATTTTTATTTTCCAGGCGGGGTCGTTAAGAAAAGAAGCTAATGTTTCTTTGTTTAATAAACTAAGGCCGGCCAGGGTTAGACCCGTATTGCGTAGGAATGATCTGCGTTGCATAAGTTTGATTTTAGATATTAATTTAAAAAAGAAATATTCCAGTGTATTTTTATTAAACACATTAAGCCACTAATTTGTTTCAATGCTTTAGTTGTTTTCATTGTTTATATGGATACAATATTTTTAAGGCCTCATACACACTGTTATGTAAAATAGTAGCGTGATTCTCATTTGGTAAAGGAACAAAATCAACTTTCATGTTTTTCTTACCCGATTGCTTCAATGCCTTTACCATATCAGCCGCATCCTGTTCCATAATTTTTCCTTCGGTACCAACCGAAATATACACCCATTTTTTTGTATCACGTTGCCCGGTTAGCAGCTCAGGAGCAGCTTTTAACAATGACTCATCATCCCACCAAAGGCTGGGGCTGATAATGATGTAGTTTGTAAACAGGTCAGGTTTCTTTAAAAGTATCTCTGTTGCTACTAAGCCGCCCAGCGACTGCCCGATAATATAGCTTGTATCGTTTGTTTTGTAATGGGCTTTTATATAAGGTTGTAATTCCTTTTCAATAAAGTCAATAAATTTTGCGGAGCCCCCGGTTGTGGGATAAGCTTTTTTCTGCGCTGCTATTTTGGTAGGAAAAGAAAAATCTCTTTTCCTGTCAATATTGGCAATACCAACAATAATGGTATTGGGCATTTTAAATGTCATGTTGAAAAATTGTACCAATCCAACAATATGCAAAAAGTCTTCATTGGCCGAGCCATCTAATAAATAAATGACCGGGTATTTTTCTTTGTTATTATAGCCTTCGGGTAAATAAATATTTAATGTTCTGTTCTCAGCAAGAATGACAGATTTTATGATTGCAATTTTGCCGATGCTGAAAGGTTTGGTTTGAGCGGTTACGGTGGATAAAGAAAAGATAAAGATTAAAATAACCAGAATTTTGTTTATCATTTTATTTTACTTTAAATTAATTTCGAAAGGAGTTTTAATTAACTCACTTAATAAGTTCTAATTTATTGAATTAATCATTTTACTTTTCACAATAAAAGAATCTTTAACTTTCGCAATATATATACCTATATCACCTCCGCCTCCATATTGAACAGAGCTCAAGCTTTGTATTTGAACATAATAGCCTGTATCACTTCTTTCAAATCTTGCAACAGATAAATAGTTAGGCAATTTATCCATATTGTTGTCTGCAATTAATATTGAAAGTATTTGATTTTTGGAGAGGATTTTAAACTTCAAGGTATCTATGTTTAATGGAAGAGCTAATAATGGCAGTGAGTTTGTTGTAAATAATATTGAATCTTTAAAACGATAAGGATATTTTAAAGGCGAAATACTGGGAAGATTTCCATGATAAAATGCAGTTTTAAGTGCAAGTTCAAGAACTTTTGTTGTGTCATTTTTTGGTTGCAGAATCTTTGTATTAGAATTTTTACATGAAGTGAAAACGATTATAATAATACAAAGTGCGATCTTATATAGCGTCATAAATCTAACTTATAATTGAATAGATAAATATACACAATCTCTTTTCAAAAAGGCCCTTAAGGTAGTATGCCGATGAAAGGATTGATTCTTCATTCTTTTTACTAAAAAAAATGAAAAACCGAACAGGTTGGCAACGTTAATGCTATGAAAAACTGTGGCTGGTATTAAAAAAATTTGTGCAAATCCGCCTCCCGACTTCGCTCACTACTTTTACACCACTCACTAATATTCCAGCTTCCTCAACTTAGGAAACCCAACCCACGTACCCGCTACCACCAACACCGACATAGCGCCGCCAAAAATAATGGCCGGCAATGTACCAAACATACGGGAGGTTACACCACTTTCGAACTGCCCAAGTTCGTTGCTGCTGTTTATGAAAATTAAATTGATGGACGCAACACGGCCCCTTAATTCGTCGGGTGTAAATAACTGCAGGATGGTACCACGCACCACCACACTAACGGCATCAAATAGCCCGGCAACAAGCAAAGCCATAAAACTTAACCAGTAAACTTTTGATAAACCAAAAATGATGATGCAAAGGCCAAAGCCTGCAACGGCAAGCAACATTTTTAAACCCTGCTTTTGTTTCATGGGATATTTTACAAGGAATGCAACACTGATGAGACTGCCAATATCCATAGCCGCATTTAAAAAACCATAACCAATGGGGCCGGTATGTAAAATGGTTGATGCCACTTCGGGAATAAAAGCAACAGCGCCGCCAAAAAGCACGGCAAAAAGGTCTAAAGAAATTACACCCAGTAAATTTTTATTGTGGTACACAAAAGAAAATCCTTTTTTAATGGAAGTGAACATGGGTTCTTTTTCGAGTGTATTTACCGGCGGTTTTGGATATAGTTGTAACGCAAAAATGCCTGCCGTTAATATTAATGCAACCGTTATAAAGTATGCACCTGAAATTCCTATCAGTGCAATTAATAATCCTCCAACAGCATGGCCACCAATGGATGATATTAACCAGGTAGATGAATTGTAAGAGATAGCTTTTTGTAAATGCTCACGTGATACAATGGCAGCGATCATACTATTGGCAGCGGGCCCGGCAAAAGAACGAATAATACCTGTACAAAAAACTACCGATAATATTACCGTAAGCTTGGTTATGCTAGTAAAATTAAAATAAGGAAGACTGATGACTGCAAGGGTAATTCCACAGAGCATGTAAAATGCATAGGATATAACCAGGATATTTTTTTTATTGTGTTTGTCAATATAATGGCCGGCATATAAAGCAGCAATAACAGCGGGCACAAATTCTGCAAGCCCGGCAAAGCCAACCATATAAGTGCTTGCCAGGTGAAATACCTGGTAAATAACAATGGTTGTTATCATGCGTAAGCCCAGCACAAAAAATAACCTTGCAAAAATATAATGTGTGAATTCTTTGGGGAGTTTGCTACTGCTCATTTGTAAAGATTAGGGCAAAGTTAAATAATGTTGCCCGTCTTCATATTCTTTATCCAATGCTTCAACTATGATTTTAAGATGCGCCTCATTGCCTAAAAAATCGGCATTGCCGGCATCAACATACAGGGTTTTAATATTGTGCTGTTTAATGTACTGGGTATAGGTTTCCTGTAAAGTAAAAAGATAATCGTTGGGGATGGATTGCTCATACTCCCTGTTGCGTTTTTTAATATTTTCCTGTAATTTTTTTACAGATGTGTGTAAGTAAATAACAATATCCGGTTGTACGATCTGCGGATTGATAATCTCAAAAAGTTTTTGGTACAAACGAAATTCATCCTCCGATAAATTAACTTTGGCGAATAACAGGCATTTGGTAAAAAGATAATCGGAAATGGTTATGTTTTGAAACATATCTTTTGTCTGCAGCAGGTCTTTAAGTTGTTTATAGCGCTCGGCCATAAAAAATAACTCCAGCGGAAAAGCATACTGGCCGGGGTTTTCGTAAAACTTTGGCAGAAAAGGATTGTCGGCAAATTCTTCCAGTATCAGCCGGGCATTAAAATGCTTGCTTAACAAATGTGCCAGTGTGGTTTTACCGGCGCCAATATTTCCTTCTATGGTAACAAAATTATATTTCATGCAGTAATGTAAAGGGACTGCAAAATAAGCGTTAACAACTTTTGGGGCGTTAAAACTTTTTCACATTTAATTTGTCGGGGCAGTGTATAAGAAGCTGGTGTACTGATTTTTTAAGAACAGGGTGCCTGAGATTGGGAGACAACTGGTTGAGTGGTATCAATACAAAGCGCCTGTTTTGTATTTGTGGATGAGGAACGGAGAGATCTTTACTATTAATTATTTCTTTGTTGAAAAATAAAATATCAATGTCAATATTGCGTGGTGCATTTTTTATGGTTCTTATCCTTCCCATTTTTTTTTCGATGCTTAAAATGGCTTGCATGGTTTGTAAAGCAGGTAATTTAGTTTCAACAATAATTACCTGGTTTAAAAAATCGGGTTGTTTGGTATTGCCCCAGGCGGCAGTTGCATACACGCTTGATTGACGTGTTACGTTACCTATATGTTTTTTAATTTGAAGGGTAGCTTTGGATAACCGGGCCTTGCTGTTGCCTATATTGCTGCCAAGAAGGAGGTATGTCTTATTCATTACTTTTTCAATAATCTTATATCAAGATCAAACGGTACTGATTCTTTTATAGTTATTTTTTTAAAATCGGCATGGGCAGGGTTCAATAAAAAATTATATTCCTCTTTTACTATTGCCGAAGGAATTTTTAAAATCGATTCTTTGCCAGACTCTAAAAAATTGGAGCCAATATATTGTGCGTATTCAAAATCGTTGTACCATTTTTCTTTTAATCCGGCATGAGTAATCACTTTAACCGGCAAATTATCCGGCATTTGCAGTTTAATTAAATAATAAAGAGGCGGAATATTATTTTTGTCGGTATTAACTAAAATCTCCAGCACGGCCAATGAAATGTTTTCAGCGGTATATATGGCGGCAAAGCCGGGAACATTCCATCTGCCTCCAAAGATTTTGGAGCCCGTACCACTCATATCTTCTTTAAAAATTTCCAGCGCTAACCTGTAAATGATCATGCCAATATGCCGTGTTGAATTCTTCCCAACTGGGTTAATACTTTTTGGATTCCTTCATAAGTGGTAAGCGAATTAAACGATAAGTTACCTTCCAGCATATAAGGTTCACGCTTTATCCAGGTATAAAAATTTTCAACTTTGCCGAAGGTGAGTTTACCTTCTTTTAAAACCTTATCAATTTGTAAAGCACGCTCTGCATTTATGGGAGCAAAACTACCGTTATTTTTAGCATAGCGCTGCAACGTGCGCTCACTTACATGAAGTATGGAAGCCCATTCAGCCTGTGTAAATGGTGTTTTATCAGCAATTTTCTTAAATTCGTTAAATGTAAAATCTTTTACCTGGGGCAATGCTTTTACACTGCGATAAACGGCCATTGGTTCTTCTACCATAGATGCAGAATTAGTTGGCTTATAACTGGAATTTTTAACTTTCTTTTTCATGACTATGACATTTGTTACTCAAATATACGACACATGTCGCTACATTGCAAATTTTTTTGAATCCTTTTTTACCAATAGCTTTACGCTTCAATTACATTAAGTTATGAAAAAATACAGCCAGGTTAGGGCGATGCTGGCCATAACCAAAGCCAGTTTAAGGGCAATTTTCAGAAGCCCTTCCGCAGTTGTGTTTAGTTTTGTTTTTCCGTTTATTTTTATTTTGGTATTTGGTTTTATAGGCGATGGAGGAGGTGTGCCGGTATATAAAATAGCGATTGACAAAAATTGTGATACTACTAATGCCCTGTACGATTCCATAAAAACAAGTAACCGGATAAAAATTGTACGGTTTGAAACTGATATGGATTTGCGGTCGAGCCTGGTAAAAGGAAAGATTGCAGGAATTCTTAAAATTACTAAACCAGATGGTCAGTCTCCTGCTTATCAATATGCTATTAAAACTACCAGTGCCAGCGATGATAAATGGCCCCAGGTAATACCCATATTGAATACGATCAGCGATAAAATTAATAACTCAAAATTTGCTGAGAGGCCTTCTTATGTTATGGCCGATAAACTGCAGCCCATAGACAGGGAAGTTGTGAGGGAGTACAAAACCATTGATTTTATTTTACCCGGCCAGTTAGGGTTTTCCCTTTTAAGTTCAGGAGTTTTTGGCGTTGCATTTATGTTTTTTAATTTAAGAAGTACGTTGGTTTTAAAACGTTTTTTTGCCACACCAATCAGCCGAACGCATATTATTTTGGGCGAAGGTTTAGCAAGGGTGATATTTCAAATGGTTACAGCCATTGTTATTATTTTAGCAGGCTATTATATATTTGGCTTTACATTGGTAAATGGGTTCAGAACATTATTGGAAATGCTGCTTTTAAGTTTTATTGGCTTATTAATTTTTATGGGTTTTGGTTTTATTGTAAGTGGTTTAGCAAAAAGCGACAGTACTATACCGCCTTTTGCAAACCTCATAACATTACCGCAGTTTTTACTGGGAGGCACATTTTTTTCGGTAGAAGCTTTTCCAAAATGGTTGCAGCCAATTTCAAAAGCTTTGCCCCTTACACATTTAAATACAGCTATGAGAGCTGTAGCTTTTGAAGGACAGAATTTATGGGATGTGCGAACAGAAATAGGTATTTTATTGTTATGGGGTATAGCAGTTTATATTGTAGCTATCAAAGTTTTTAAATGGGAATAAACATGAGTATGCGGTTGTTTAAAGGTTTTTTTATTGTGCTGGTTGGATTGTTTGCTTTTATAACAATACTCTCGTTATTTATCCCCTCAAGGCTGATGGTAACCCGTGCAGTTGTTATAAATGCCAATGCCGGTAAGGTTTTTAACGAGATCAGTAATCTACAGAACTGGAAACACTGGCATCCTGTTTTTATTAACGATTCTGCCATTATTAAGTTTGATACAGAAGCAAATGGCATCAGCAATACCTGCGAATGGGAATCTAAAGGAAAAAAAAATACAATACATATAACAGGTAAACAGGACAATGCACTTAAAGCAACATTATTAAGAGACGGAGAAAATGAGGTGCTGAATACGATGAGGGTTTTGCCTTTGGCCGACAGCAGCCAGGTACAGGCAGAATGGAATGTATTGATAAAATTAAAATGGTATCCCTGGGAAAAATTCTATGGCATTTTTATTGAAAAGATAAGCGGGCAAGGTTATGAAGATGCGTTGAACAGTTTGAAAGCATACACAGAAAATAATTAACCGGGAAAACTGATTTTTCCCATAGCTACGGCCGGCATACCAATAGTACCTTTTCCAAAAGTTGAAACATTTCCACTAACACATTCATTGGCGAGCAAAGCAAATAAAACCGCTTCCTTGGCATCGGGATCTATTTCCAGGTCCGCAGTTGTATAAAATGTACAACCTGGTAATTGAGATTTAATATGCTTCATCAGTAAAGGGTTGTGCATTCCGCCCCCACTCGAGTATATGGTTAACCCGCTTTTACCAGTAAAAACTTTATTAACAGCATCAACAATTGTATCTGCACTTAATTTATTCATAGTGGCCATTATATCTTCTTTGGTCAAATTCATTGTGCCGGTAACAGTTTGTGCATTTAACAAATATTCCAGGTTAAATAATTCGGGGCCGGTAGTTTTTGGGAATGGCTGATTAAAAAATGCATTTTCTTTTAAAGCACCCAGCAATGTATCATTTACGGTTCCTGTAATTGCAATAGCTGCATCTTCATCAAAAAATTTACCTGCATAATTTTGCTGCACAAATGCATCCATCATAGTATTACCAGGCCCGGTATCGGTGCTGAAAATTTTTGCAGTATCCATGCTGGCCGGTAAATAAGTAAAATTGGCAATACCGCCGATGTTTAACAGTATTCTGTCTTCGCCTGGTTTTCCAAAAATCAAATAATCGCCATAAACTGCCAGTGGCGCACCTTCGCCGCCTGCGGCAATATGTTTTTGCCTAAAATCGCTGATGGTTATAATACCGGTTGCTGCAGCAAGATGATCACCATCACCAATCTGTAAAGTAGCATTGCCAAATTTATTTTGCCTGTGTAAACTTTTAGGAGCATGATAAATAGTTTGCCCGTGACTGGCAATTAAATCAACCTCCTCATTTTTTATATTCCATTTTTTTAGACAGGAGTTTATTATTGCGGCATGTTGCAGAGCAATCCACGGATTTAATAAGGTTAGTTTTTCAAGATCCACATTTTTCTTACTGAAAACAGATTTAATTTCTGCCTTCATATCCAGATCAAATGAAACTGTTTCAAAATTTAATAGTTTAAGTTTAGTATCAGGCCCATGGGCTTCAATGTTACATAATGCAACATCAAGCCCGTCAACTGATGTACCGCTCATTAATCCAATGATTTTTCTTGCTGATTTATTAGCAATCCCATATAATTTTTCAATGTTTCTGTTCATACCTATAAATATAAGTATTGTACAGTAAACCAATTGGGGGCTTTGGTTATTTTATGTTGATAATTTTTACCGGTTATAAAAACAGTTCTAATATATTTCGGGAATTATGTTTATTTATATATCTTACTGCGTAACTGCATGAATTAAAACAAACTAAAACTGCTAATATGAATAATCACACTTCAATCCGATGGGGAAAGTATAAATTATTTTTCCTGTTTATTCTCACAAATCTTCTTGTAATAACTGCAACTGGTCAGGTAAGGATCAGTGGAAAAGTTACTGATGAAAACGGCAATGGCATTGCCGGAGCTTCGGTAACAATTAAAAACAGTAATTCGGGTATTTCTACAAATATTGATGGCACTTACCAGTTTACAGCTAATTTAAAAGCCGGCCAGCAAACCGTTATATTCAGTGCTATTGGTTTTAGAAGCAATACTGGAAACATTACTGTTACCGGGGCAGGCGATTACACTGTAAATGTCCGTTTAATTGCCGATCCTTTAGGATTAGATGAAGTAGTTGTAACTGGTACTTCGGCAGGTACAACCCGCAAACAATTGGGCAGTTATATTAGTACTATTAAAGCTGATGAGCTTAACAAAGGTGCAACAGGAAACGTACTGGCTGCTTTGCAGGGAAAAACTGCCGGTGCACAAATTACCCAAAACAGTGGTGATCCTGCGGGTGGTATTTCAGTAAGGCTAAGAGGTATCAGTTCTATTTCCAGCAGCAGTGAACCCCTGTATATTGTTGATGGGGTTATTGTAAACAATGCTACAACAAGGGTAACAAATACCAGTGGTAATTATGATGGCGGAAATTTTGTTGGCACTATCGGGCAAAACAGGCTGGCCGATATTAACCCTGCCGATATTGAAAGAATTGAAGTTTTAAATGGTGCTGCTGCTGCTGCAATTTATGGCTCCAGGGCAAATGCCGGCGTTATACAAATCTTTACAAAGCGTGGGTTATCCGGTGCCCCGGTAATCAGTTTTTCATCCACCGTTATGTTCAGTAAACTCAGAAAAGCTGTTGAAGTAAATCAATCGCCTACAAAGTTTGGTGGCCCCACGGATGGTGTGGGTGCTCAAACGCAGGATATACTTACGCCTGCCTTAACGAACACTACTCCAGTATCCCGTTACGATTATAATGATTATATTTTCCGCAGCGGCATTGGTACCGATAATAATGTTTCAATTGCAGGCGGAAATGACAAAACAAAATATTACGCTTCCGGTGCCTATTTTAAAAATGAAGGAATTATTAAGAATACAGATTTCCGGCGTTACAGCTTTAGGGTAAATTTAGACCAGGCAATAGGCAGCAGGGTGAATTTTAATATGCGTTTAAATTACGTAAACAGCCTGAGCCATGAAAAGCCTGATGGTAATTCTTTCTTCTCTCCTTTAAATTCAATAAATATTATAGGCAATTTTCACGACTTGTTTACACGGGATGCCCTCGGCAATATTAAAGCCATTGGCGAAAGGGGAAGAGTAAACCCCGTATCGGTAATTGAAGACATAAAACAACAACAGGAAACAAACCGCATTATTGCCGGCATGGGTTTAAAAGTAAGGCCCTTTAAAGGATTAACTATTGATTATATGTTGGGGATTGATCAATATTCTCAAAGAGGCGAAACTTATATACCGCCTTTTGCCTACAATGTAAGTGACGGATTTTTTGGCGGCGGTGCAAGCCTGGATGCTACAAGAAATGGTTATGCAAGTACCGCCTCTGATAATTTTTTCCAGATAAATAATGAACTGAACGGAACTTACCAGTTTAATATTAACAGGGACATAAGTTCTACCACGCAGGTTGGATATTCGGTTCAGTACGAAAAGAATAGTTATGCATTATTGCAGGGTCGTGGTTTAGCTCCTTTTATTTCAACAGTAAATGCAGCCAGCACTTTATTGCAGGGCGCTGATGAAAGAAGTGAATTATCAGTGTCGGGTTATTACCTGCAGCAAAATTTCAGTTATAAAAATCTCTTATTTATTACTGGTGCAATAAGGGTAGATGGTTCTTCAGTTTTTGGGAAAGACCAGCGTAATCAAAAATATGCAAAGGCAAGCGGCAGCTATGTTATCAGTGAACATGAATTCTGGAAAAAAATGTCTTTTAGCAGGATATGGAATTTTGCAAAGCTGAGAATAGCGTACGGAGAAAGCGGTAACCTTACAGGCATTGGGGCTTATCAGCGTTTTAATTCTTACAGCAGTAATTCTTTTATCAGCCGTTCTGCTTTAAGTTCAAGCAGTACGTTAACTAATCCTGATATTAAGCCCGAACGCCAGAAAGAACTGGAGTTTGGTATAGAATTAGGATTTTTATCAAACCGGGTAAATGTAACTGCAAATATTTATAATAAAAAGGTTGATGATTTATTGATAAACCGTTTTATTGCACCTACAACAGGGTTCAGCAGTTATCTTAATAATTTTGGCAGCCTGGAAAATAAAGGCTTTGAAATAATGCTTACTGGTTTACCGGTTAAAAATAAAGATATGAGCTGGTCAGTAACTGCTATTTATAATCACAACAGAAATAAGGCAGTAAAAATTGGGCAGGCGCTAACATTGTTAAGTACAAATGCAGGCGCCCCTGTAGCCATTATTGAAGGCCAGCCAATAGGTATTTTTTATGGTGCTTTCTTTGCCCTGGATGGCAGCGGTAACCTGGTTAAAAATGCATCGGGATATCCGGTTGGCGAAAGAGGCACTCAAACCAGCCCTTTGGCTTTTACAGTTGCAAGAGATGCTAACGGAGTTCCCATTACTACCAATCCCTTAGTACGAAAGGTTATTGGTGATCCCAATCCTGATTATACCGCTTCGCTGGTAAATGAATTTACTTATAAAAGAGCCAGTTTAAGAATTCAGTTAGATGCGGTACAGGGCCTGGAAGTTTTTAATGCAGACTGGAGAACAAGACAGGGCGTGGGTAATGGAAAAGAAGCAGAAAAAGAACAGACCGGTGTTTATCCCCGTGGTTATATAAATAGTTTTTATGCCAGTGTTGAGCAATGGCGTATTGATGATGGTTCCTTTGTAAAGCTGCGTGAGGTATCGCTTAGTTATTCTTTTGGTAAAATAAAAGTGTTTAAAGATATTACCGCAAGTATTGCAGGAAGAAACCTGGTAAGCTGGGATAATTACAAAGGTTACGATCCGGAAGTAAATGCCGGGGGCCAAAGCACCATTCTAAGGGGAATAGATTTTGGTGCAGTTCCTATTCCAAGAACTTTTAGTGTTGGTGTATCTGCAAAATTCTAAAACCATTAAAAAAATTATTATGAAAAATAAAAACATACAGCTTGTAACAATTGCAGTACTGCTTTTTGTTACTATG
The DNA here is from genome assembly GCA_031410355.1 of Chitinophagaceae bacterium. Lineage (GTDB taxonomy): Bacteria > Bacteroidota > Bacteroidia > Chitinophagales > Chitinophagaceae > Ferruginibacter. The sequence goes on from JANNYY010000062.1 coordinate 19,196, forward strand.
TTTCAATTTAGTTGTAAAAAGAATTATATAGATCCTTCACGTGCAAATGAAGACCAGGCCTTAACCACGCCAAGAGGTTTAACAGGTGTTGTAGTAGGCTTACAAAGAGTTTATACTTTGGGCCGTGGCAGCACGTTATATAATCTTATAACCATAAATGGATTAACGACAAATGAATTGATTGTGGTTAATACCGGTAACACTGCCGAAGTTCAGTTAGCTGCCGGTGGAACTTCCGTTGATGGCAATCATTCCATGCTTACTACCTTTTGGACAACCTGTAATAAAGTTGTTTATGATGCCGACCTTGTAATTGCAAATGCTAAAAATCTTACTGATAAAAATTATGCAAGCGGTTTAATTGCGTATGCCAGTATTTTTAAAGCTTTGTCTGTAGGCAACATGAGCCAGTTTTGGGAAAAAATACCTGCGGGTATAGGAACCAATGTTACATTTATAGATCGCATTGATGGCTTTAAAAAAGCAATAACTGTAATTGACGATGCATTGGCTGCTATTGCTGCAAATGCTATCAGCACCTCATTTACTGCCAGCGTTCCTGCGGGTATTGATATTTCCAATACCTTGTATGCACTTAAAGCCAGGTATTCATTGTATGCGGGCCTCTATGCACAGGCGCTTGCCGCTGCAAACCTGGTAGATATTTCAAAAAAGTCAACATTTAATTTTGATGCACTTTCTTTAAATCCTGTTTTTGAAGTAGCTACATCAACCAATAATGTGGTGCAGCCAAAAGATTCTACTTTAGGTTTGGTACCTGCTTTAGCGCCTTCGCCTGCAGATGCAAGGGTGCCGTTTTATACTGTTATAAATCCAACTATTGCGCCACGTTTCCGGATTAACAATTTCGGCAATGCTGCTGCAACTGCAATACCGGTTTATTTACCCGGAGAAATTATTTTAATAAAGGCTGAATGTTATGCCCTTGCAAACGACAGTACAACAAGTAAAACATTTTTAAATACTGTTATAACCAAATCTCCTGCTGCCGATCCGTTTGGTGTTGGCGGCAATCAGCCGGCTATTAATTCTTATGGTTCTTATGCTGCATTACTGGATCAGATATATCGTCAGCGTTGTATAGAAATGTATATGAGCGGACAAAAATTAGAAGATATGCGAAGATTTGGAAGGCCTGTAGCTGAAAGAAAACGTAACTTAATGCCTTACCCATTACGTGAAAGAGATAATAATCCAAATACACCCCCAGATCCACCGTTTTAAATACAGGAAAATAAAAAGAGGTTGTCTCAAAAGTCAAATTTTGCCGGGAAGGCGGGAAGGCGATAAGAAAACGTAAG
>JANNYY010000063.1:0-10740 GCA_031410355.1 Chitinophagaceae bacterium
GGATATGGATTTTTCCATTATTCATAGGATACGCTTTATTACTAATCCTGAATTTTGCATCCACCTGGTAAACACTGTCAATGTTTCCATTGCTTTTATAAATAAGCCGGTAGCCGGTAACACTGGGATAACTCTCCATAAATTTTTTATAATTTACGATGGTGTCCCCCTGAGTTCCATCCTTCGGTATTTTTGTAAAAAGCTGCCCCAAATACAATGCATACACTTCTGCGGCGCCATATTTTTTTAATGCTTCAGGATACTGACCGTGGTTCAGCACTAAAGTACTTCCACTACTCCTACCAAAATTGGCAAAGGCTGTATTAAAAAAAAGTAAGCTTGAAATAGCAATGATCAAGGATTTTAGCCTGTATGTTGAGCCTGTTTTATTTTGGCGCATGTTCAATATTTTGCCTAAGGTATACTTTTAACTACAGATTCAAATACCCTGGAATGGGTAGTTTGTTATTGCTAAACTCCCTTATCTTTAAAAAAATAATTTAATTACTAAATGTTGAAGCGGCTACTACTGTTAGTTATTTGTAATGTGTTTGTCTTGCTGGCCCATGCCCAGCCGGGTGAGCGTGGTGTAAGTATTAAAAAAGATTCTACAAAAGCCGGGAATACATATGCCATCATTATCGGCATCAGCAAATATAAATCAGTACCCTCTTTACAATATGCCGACAGGGATGCACAGGCATTTGAAGATCTGTTAATGAGTGATGCCGGCGGTAAAATCCCTAAAACAAATATTGAAACTTTTTTAAATGAACATGCCAACCGTGATAATGTGGCCGATGCCATATCCATCATTGCCCGTAAGGCGCAACCCGGCGACAGGGTTTATTTCTTTTTTGCGGGCCATGGCGATATGGAAGACCTTACACAGATTGAAAATGGTTTGCTGCTGTTGTACAACAGCCCCAATGGCAATTACTTTGGTATGAAAGATGATGTGCTGGAAATTTTAGATCTTAAAAGATACCTTTCGCCACTTGCCATGCGTGGTACCGAAATGATATTTATTGTAGATGCCTGCCACTCCGGTAACCTGGGCGGCGGTGTGCAGGGTGTGCAACAAACTGCTGCAGCGCTGGCTTCTTCCTGGGGTAAGGAATATAAGATACTCAGTTGCCAGCCTAACCAGCTTTCGCTTGAAAGTAAGGAGTGGGGCGGGGGCCGGGGTTTATTTTCGTTGGAACTTGAGGAAGGGATGAAAGGGCTTGCTGATAAAAATAATGATGGTAAAGTAAGCTTTTCCGAGCTGCAAAGATATATAACCGACCAGGTAGCTACTTTCAGCGAAGAAAAACAAATACCGGTTATTAGCGGAGACCTGAGTAAATCTTTTGTAACCGTAAACCCAACAGCGCTTGCCGCATTAAAAAAACAAAAAGCGTCAAACTATCCTATACTGGCCAGCGCCAATACAAAAGGCAACGAAGAAAAATATGTTGATTCATTAGATGTTGCTTCTAAAAAAATATACCTGTCGTTTAAAAAAAATATAGAAGAGAAGAAACTGATCTGGCCGCCTGACACCAATGCCCTTAAAGATTACCGGGCTTTTACAAAAAAATATGCCGACAATCCTTTAGCTTCCGGCATGAGGCGTAATCTTGCTACCGCCCTAAACGTAAGGTTTAATGATATTGCGGCGCCTTTATTAAAAGGCGAAACAAGTTATTCAACCCGCGATGAGTGCTATTATGCAGCGTTAGAACTGGATAGCTGCCTGGGCTTATTGGGCGAGCAGCATTATATGTACCGCAACCTGAAAGGAAGGAAATTATATATGCAGGCAATGGCATTAACCTGGGCACTGAGCGAAAATGAATATAACATTAGCCTTAAACCAAGGGTGCTGGAATCTATAAAATTACTGGAAGAATCTGCAGAGCTGGAACCCAACGCTGCTTATACTTTACAGGGGTTGGGCAGCAATTACAATTTTATTTATGAATATGATAAAGCCAATGCGGCATTTCAAAAATACCTTGACCTGCGGCCCAATGATATTTATGCCCGATGGTCGCTGGGGCTGATCTACAACAAGCTTAAGCAGTTTGATAAGGCAGAAAAAATATTTGAACCCTTATCAAAAGATTACCCGGCTGATGTAAATATCAAACTGCAGTTGAGCGAAACATACTGGTTTAATGATAAAGCTGGTAAAGCGATGCAGATCATGAATGAACTGATTGCATCGGATAGTGATAAAGTGTCGGGGTATTTTGCCAAAGGTGTGTATTATTCCCGCATAAGTAAACCAGACAGCGCTATTTATTATTACAATGAAACAAAAAAATATTATGCCGGTTATTGTGCCATTTGCGATAATAATATTGGCCATGTATATTTTGTAAACAACCAGGATGACAGTGCCCGTAAATATTTTAATATTGTAACTTCAACAGACAGCACATATCCCCATGCCCATTTTAATTTAGGCGTTATTGATGCAAAAGCAGGCAATCTTAATGCGGCCATGCATCATTTTTACCTTTGTGCGGTTAATGCTACTTCTACCCTTGAAGGCTTTGTTACCAACATGCAATTGTATTTTGGAAAAACATATTCAGCCAAAGATGAAAAAGCTTATGCAGCTTTTAAGAAGAACAATTACACGGTAAATATGCAATACGTGTCGTATGTTTCCATGCTTTACACTTATATACGTGTGGACGGTTTTGTTGACAGTACCCAAAACATTAATGAGATCTTTGACCTGCTGTTTAATTATAAACCCGAAGATCTGTGGACCTGGTATCATCATGCCTGCTGGAAGGCTTTGCAAAAAGATAAAGCAACAGCATTGGAAAGCCTGGAAAAATCACTTAAGCTTGGCTTTGGTGATTACTTTATGCTTGTTGCGGATAATGATCTAAGTTTTATAAGGGAAACGCCGGAGTTTAAAGTATTGATGCAAAAATATTTTCCGGATAAGGGGAAGAAGAAGGGGTGATAGTGTTAATTTAACAGTCGCCTGCTCATTAATTTTGTACTCAATAAACCACCCATTTATATTCCATCAAAACTTCCTCCATCAACTGGTTTCTGATCTTTAACGGAAAGCCGGCAAAAGATTTTTTTAACTGTTTATACTCATTTAAAAACCTGGCCCGTTCTTCATCAGCCGGTATAAAAAAAACGGTTTCGGAAGTGCCGTCTTTACCCGGCGCTGCAGCTTCCCAGAAATAGGCACCGGGTTTCCACCAGGTTGCAGTTGACCGTTTTATAACAAGCAGGCTGTCTTTAGTTTCTTTACTAAACAAAACATGGTGTTCTTCATCTGAAAGAAAAAAAGTTAATTTTTGTTTAGCAGGATTAGAAAATTTAAACTGAATGAAATCAGAAAGAATAAATGCTGAGTCAATGGGAAAACTTTTGGTACGTGTGCCGCGTACTACACCACCGGCTAAAGAAACTGCTTCAGCTTTATGGGTCATTTTGTCAAGCACCTGCAACAGGAATTTATTTTCCAATGAAGCATTTGCAAGTTTAAATTGATTTACAAGTTGCAGGTAAGTATAATTTCCTTTTTTTTCAAGGGTAACCCGCTTAAGCTTTCTGTCAACCAGGGAAACGGTTCCTTTTTTAAGCTGGATAATATCGGCTGCTAAAATTTTATCGGCCCTTTTGCAGGGGGTTGAAATTTTATTACGCATAATAACCGCATCGCCCTCAACGGAAAAGACAAGCATGTCTGCAGTATTTTGTGCCCACATCACAATAGGCAAAAAAAACAAGGCTAAAAATATAATACTAACTTTTTTCATGCTCATTTTCCGGTTTTAATTCAGGTACAACAATAATTTCCTCCGTTACAGGCCCGGCTGTACTTTCAGGCATTGCAGCAATTGCTTCTGCTGTTTCTTTTTCATGTTTTGGATGATCATGAACAAATATACTTTTGCGCCCGGTTTTTTTATACACCAAAACTGCCAGTGATTCATATAAATACAATATCTCGGCAGAAAGAATAACCGGCAGCAGGATATATTTTGTGGTGATCAATACCGCTGTATTTTTAAAGATGAGGAACACAATCAATAAAATAGCAGAAAAACTTACCAGTTGCCCAATCTTTACAAACACATGATACCATAAATGGCGTTTTACATAAAAATAAATAAAAGGAACAATGTGCAGAAAGGTTATGACGAATGAAATGATAAACACCAGCCAGTTAGCCGGGTACCAGATATAATTCTTTTCAATGATCATGGATACAATATTGGCGTGAATAACCAGCCCATACATATCGGGCAGCGCCCTGCCGTAGTAATGTGTGTTTACGGGTGTGTAAAAAATATCATTAAAATCTTCGGTGCTTTTGGTTTTGCCTCCTAAAAAACCCACGAGCACAATTTTATTCTTCAGGAAAGAAATATCTGCAGAAGAATCTTTCATGATCTCCTGGTGGTTCATCAACAGGTAAGTGTTTTTATTGCCCTTGTAATTAATGTATTCCAATTTATTTTTATGGCTCACCAGTTTATCAAAAGCAGGCTTACTGTACTTTTTGGCAACTGCTGCTGCAAAGGAATAAAGCATGGTATCTGCAACCTTGTATGCCGGTTGAAACTTTCTCACCACAGCCGTACGGTCTTCATTGGTTAAGATATTGGCGTGGCTATACACACTGCCGGCAAAAGTTTTGTAATCACTGTTGAAGGCTTTGTCTTCTTCATCATAAAATCCTGCCATTACTAATTTATCAGCGGCCTTACGCACCGATTCATTTAAAATCGGGTCGCCAACTGAATCTTTGGTATCCGAAAAAAAAACATCAAGGCCAATAACAGCCGGGTTAGCTTTGTAAATTTTATCAACCAGCCCAGCAATGTCTTTTCTTCCCAGGTCTTCAATATTAACCAGTACAATATTGGTATCTGCAACAGGAGACTGCAAGCCTGAAAAATAAAAATCAGAAAGGTTTACTTCTTTAATTGCCTTGGCAACAAAATTGAAAGGTTTAAAAGAAATATTTATGGTTAAAAAAAGTACCCAGAATACAAAAAAAACAAGAATAGTAGCCAGGAAGGATTCCAGGAGAAGCTTAGATAAGGCAGATTTTTTTTTCTTCATTTTTAAGCCGGGTAAGTTTGGTACTAAAAAATAAAAATACAGATAATTAACCGGATTAATTTTTCTGCTCACAATTTGGCTAATTCTTATTTTGAGGTGCTGTTTAAATCAGTACATCAATTTTACCAGCTTTAAAATTTTTATTACATCATTCCACGCAGGTAAAACTTAATAGAAATAACCAGGTGCTGCCAGTAATCAATCTCATTACCTTATTGTAAAGCCTGGTGGATTATTTATAGGATAGCTGACAAGAAAAAATAGGGTATAAGGTTGACCACAAAACTTATAAATATTTATACTACTAAGGTTTAAAAGCGGTAAAGACAAGGCAATAAAATAAAACATCCTCCCGACTTAAGGGGAGGATGCACTTTTGTATAAATTATTAGCCTTAACTTTTCTTCCTTTTATTTTTCAGTGTAAGGTAATCAAGAAAATAAATCACTCTTACCGACAGGCTGTTAAACTGGTTTCCCTCAATAGTGTTTCCAAGGTTTTTCACATAATTCTTTTCAAATTGCCGGTTAAAGCTTTCGCCAATATCTTTCCATACAATACTGAAAAAACTACCCTGTGCAAACTGCCAGTTGTACACCATATCCACACTTAAATAATTATAGTTCTGCTTAACATTTTGTGTAAAGGGATTGGTTGGTGCCTGCAGTTTACCATACATATCCAGCTGGTAAAACTGCAGTGGAGTTACCTTACTCCAGTAATGCCTTGTTCTTAGGGTAAGGCCCATACGGTTGGTAAAGTTGTATTTAATGTTCAATACATTTTCAACACTTATTACATCCCTTCTCGAAAAAATGATGGTATCCTGGTTTGTGCCAATATTTGCAGCCCAGCCCGATTGGTTTTTACTGCTGTTTATATCTACTGAACCATCTACTGAAAACTTACTGCTAAAACGAATCTTTCCATACAAATTATAATTAAGGTTTTTTCTGTTAAACACACCACCTGTTCCCGCATACAGCCTTCCGCCCCAGGATAGTTTTTTTGATGAATTACTTTCCCACCAGGCATTTATTCCTATTCTTCCTTTATTTTGAAAAACCCGTCCGTAATATCTGGGTTCGTAAAAATCATTTCCCCCCGGGCCGCCGTTAACATTCATACCAATCCACCATAGTTTTTTTGTTTGTGCATTAAAGTTGAAATTGATGCCGGCATTTTGATACATCATTTCTTTACGCCTTAAAATATCTATAGGCGATACCAATCTGCTATACCAGAAATTTGTATTAATGCGTAGCTGGTTGTACCAGCCTTTGGGTTTGGTCCAGTTATACCCCGCCCATGCACCCTGGTCCATCGTATTGTTGTTTGTAAAATATCCAAAATCGCTTTTGTCGTATTTACTGTTATACAAGTCCTGCCAAACATTAAAATTAAAACGGCCGCTGGTTTTGCCAAAATAAATACTGTGTGCATAGCCGGTTGTATTCTTGCCATCTTTTCCTAATAAATTGCTGACGCTTACATTACCGCCAATATTCCATTTATTTTTTTTATCATTAAAGTCAAACAGGGCGCTGGTTACATTGGCATCATAATCGTTGCCACTGCGCCAAACATTTGTATTTACCAGCGAAACACTGCTGTTGTTTTTTAAGGTTTGATCCAGAACAAAAACATTGTAATTGGTAAGCGGCATATTTATTTCCTTCCTGGTTTCTTTTGTGGTATCATCCTGAAATTTTATAAACTGGTTTTGTGTAATGGCATTTAAAACGCCAACACCCAATCCCTTTTGTGTACGGCCACTTATTTTTGTTGCATTAATAATTTTTGCCTGGCCGGGGTCCTCCAGTATTGTTTCATTAGCCTGTGGCGAAAGCCATTTTTTAAACCTCGGTTCCACGCCAATGCGCCTGCTGTAAAAAAGATTACCTTTTCCAAACAGCTCAGTACCTTCTGTAAAAAAAGCACGATTTTCATTAAACTTTTGTTCAAATGGCGAAAGATTTAAAACACGGTTGTCAGATTGTACCTGTCCAAAATCAGGTATCAGTGTCATGTCTAAAGTAAATGCCTGGTTCAATCCGTATTTTACATCCATACCCCCATTAATGGTGGCTGTACTTTTTTTAACGCCGGAGGCTGCTGTACCATCATGATTTATGTAAGTAGAAAAATAGGGTGAAAACTGCAAACGCATGGGTGGTTTGATGCCTTCAAGTCCGGTAAACAATCCTTCCTGTGTTAAAAACCCATTGGCATTGGGATCTATTGATTGCCAGAATAATTGTTTGCCGCTTTTTTGCCTTCGCCTTACTATATTTAAGCCCCAGTCCTGCACATTTTTTTTACCAAAACGGATGGCAGAATATGGAATGAACATTTCAAAGCTCCAGCCATCAGCCTGCAATTTTGATTTACTTTCCCAAACGGCATTCCAGCTAAAGTCTTCGCTGTTGCCATTTGAGTTGGGCGATACTTTAGCATCCATCTGTTCGCCAAGCGGTGTAACAAAATATTCAAAGCCATTTAGCTTATCAAAATAGGTATCAAAAACAACCCCTACAAAATCATTGTTGCCAAACCCATCCCGGCCTGTTAATTCGGCTGCAATGCTGTCTTTTGCTTTTTCATGTAAATAACCGCCAACATAAATGCCAGCATTATTGTACAGCAAATAAATGGTGGTGGCATTATCAGCGCTTTCGGGCTTAAAAGGAGTTGGCCTTAGTTCTGTAAATTTATCTGCTACCGGGGCATCTTTCCAGGCGGCATCATCTAAAATGCCGTCAATTTTAATTGTTGTAGTAATACGCTTTGCAGCTAATTGCTTCCTGGATGGCAGTGTTGACTGGCTAAAAGCAGCGGAGGTTAGCATCATGCAAAAGCATAATGCTTTAAGGTTAAAACATTTCATGGCTATACTTTATTGGTTTACGAATACATCATTCATGGCGTAATGATGCTTACATAAAATTAAACGTACAGCCCTCCAGATAAGTTACCGCTTATCAAAGAAAGAGGCATTTAAGAATTCATTAACAGGAGAGGTTAAACAAAAAGGTCTTTATATAATTGTGCCCCTGGCACTACAGAATATTTTTCCAGATCAATAATGCCTTCGGCAGCCAGCACATCTTCATCAATAAAAGTATTGCCGGTGCAGCTTGTTGAAGGTTTAGATAAAATATAGAAAGCTGCATCTGCAATAATATCAACCGTGCGGCTCATTTTCATCAGCATTTCGCCACCCAGTAAATTGTTTACTGCAGCAGTGGCAATGGTTGTACGTGGCCAGAGTGCGTTGGCTGCAACGTTGTATTTTTTTAATTCGGCAGATAAGCCAAGAGCGATCATACTCATATCATATTTACTGATGGTGTAAGCCAGGTGGTTTTGAAACCACTTCAGATCCATATTTATGGGCGGAGATAAATTTAAGATATGTGCATTGGTACCTTTTTTAAGAAACGGGATGCAAGCCCTGCTCATCATAAACGTGCCCCGTACATTAATATCGTACATCAGGTCGAAACGTTTTGGCTCGGTTTGTTCGGTTGGGGTAAGGTTAATGGCAGAGGCATTGTTTATCAAAATATCAATACCGCCAAATTTTTCAACAGTTTTATCAATTACATTTTGTACCTGGTCTTCAAAGCGGATATCGCACTGCACTGCTAAAGCTTTGCCACCTGCAGCTTCCATCTCTCCGGCAGCCGAAAAAATGGTGCCGCCCAGTTTGGGATTTTCTTCCACGCTTTTACTTGCGATAACAATATTGGCGCCTGCTACAGCAAGCTTTAAACCAATTGCTTTTCCTATACCACGTGATGCACCGGTGATGATGACTGTTTTGTTTTGAAATGACATATAGCGCTTTATTTTTTTCAAATCTAAGGCAAAACAGGATACCGGTTGTTTTTTTAGTGCGCCAAAAAAATTAAACAAATGTTTGATTAATATTAAACAATCGTTTAACTTTGCGTTTTATTTACCAGTTATGAAATTTAATGACAAACAAATTCAGATAATAGAAACAGCAGAAAAACTGTTTGCCAATAAAGGCTTTTCCGGCACTTCTGTACGGGATATTGCTGATGAGGCAGCTGTAAACCTGGCCATGATCTCCTATTATTTTGGATCAAAAGAGAAATTATTAGAGTCTTTATTCAAACACCGGATGGAAGGAACAACCCTGAAACTGGAAAGCATGTTGGAAAATAAAGAACTGGCCTCCATAGAAAAAGTGAATATGATGATTGACTTTTTTATTGAAAAATTTCATACCGAAAACCTCTTTCATAAAATTATGATGAGGGAACAGGTGGCCAGCCAGCGCACCGCTACTTCGGAACTGATACAGCAGTTAAAAAAACACAACCAAACACTGGTTAAAGCTATTATACATGAAGGGCAAAAAGCCGGCGATTTTGTTAAAAATATTGATGTGCCCATTTTAATGGCAACGTTGATAGGTACTGTAAGCAACCTGGTTACCACACAGCATTATTACCGGGAGATAAATAACCTGCAGGATATGCCCGATGAGCAGTTTCAAAAACTGATGAAGAAAAAAATAAGTACTCACCTGAAATTTATTTTTAAAGCAATACTTACCCATGAAGTATAAAATTATTTTACTTGCTGCTGCCGTGTTTTGTATGCAGGCCTTGTATGCACAGGAAAGCAGAACCTTAACTTTAAAAGACGCCGTTGACTTTAGCTTAAAAAACAACAAGCAATTAAAAAGCAACGAAGCAAAAATATTAGAAGCTGTAGCCAATGTTAAGGAAGCAGAAGAAAGAAAATTGCCCGATGCAAGTATCAGCGGATCGTACCTGTATTTACCCGTGCACCCAGCCATTGATCTTAAAACAGGTTCCGGATCGGGAGGGAGCCCATCTGTTAGCCAGGCTGTTTACGGCATTGCCAATATTTCATTGCCGCTGTATAATGGGGGCAAAATAAAATACGGGATCGAATCGGCTAAATTCCTGGAGCAAGCTGTAAAATCAGATGCAGAAAATGACAGGGGTTCGGTAACACTCAATATTATTAATGCCTGTATTAATTTATACAAAGCCTACCAGGCCATTGAGTTGGTAAAAGAAAACCTGGCTCAATCGAAGCAGCGTGTTAAAGACTTAACAAACCTGGAAAAAAATGGCTTATTGGCAAGAAATGATCTGTTGAAATCCGAATTACAATCATCGAACATTGAACTTACTTTATTAGATGCCGAAAGTAATTATAAACTGGCCAGCGTAAACATGAATATTATGATGGGCCTGCCGGAACAAACTATATTGATACCGGATAAAAGCGGACTGGCCCTGCCAACATCTATAAAAACACTGGAGGAATATGAACAGGATGCCATGCAAAACCGTGCAGATATCAGTGCATTTTCTTTCAGAAAAAAATCAGCAGCTGTAAATATTAAATCAATAAAGGCTGATAAATATCCTTCTTTAACCTTAACCGGGGGCTATATTGCCGCAGATGTTCCCAAATTCCTCACTGTGTACAATGCGGTTAACATTGGTGTTGGGGTTAAATACAACATCGCATCACTCTGGAAAAATAAATCAAAAATTCAACAGGCCGAAGCAAGGGTAAAACAAATAAGTGCTGCGGAAGAAATGCTTACAGATAATATACGTCTGCAGATAAACG
>JANNYY010000064.1:0-2817 GCA_031410355.1 Chitinophagaceae bacterium
GTTAACTCTCTCAGGCGTGGGTTAAAATGATACCTGCCCAGGTCAAATTCCGCATTTACTTCTTCACGGTGCAGTTCTTCATTTCGTTTCAGTATCGCTTTAATTTTATGCAGCAAAACTTCACTGTCAAATGGTTTGGTAATGTAATCATCGGCGCCCAGTTTGTAACCCTGGATGATATCATCCTTCATGGTCTTGGCACTTAAAAAGAACAAAGGAACATCAGGGTTTACATCCCTTATTTCTTCTGCCAGTGTAAAGCCATCCATATTTGGCATCATTACATCAAGCAGGCAGAGGTCAAATTTTTCACGTTGAAATGCAGCCAGGCCAAGCTTTCCGTCTCTTTCCAGGGTTACATTGTAATCATTCAGTTCAAGATAGTTCTTCAATACCATGCCAAGGTTTGTATCATCTTCGCACAATAAAATTTGGGGTTTAATCGGGTCCATGTTTATAAGGTTTATTAGCAAATAAAATTCAATCAAATTTCTTACAGCGAATATAGTGCCTAATTTTTTGTTAAAGCTCGATTATTGCCCAGGCACAGAAACAGGGAAAAAATGCAAATCGGGTTTCTGTGTTTCTGTGCCTCTGTGGCAAATCAGGTTTGCCGAAGGCAAAACCCTTAGATCTTGGCAGTTTTTTTATTCCCTTCGGGAATATAGAAATTGCCAAGAGGCACGGAGGCACAGAAACTATTTATTGATGTATTTTTTATCGGTAAGCGTTTTCAGAAAGGCAACCAAATCTTTTTTTTCTTTTTCAGAAAGATTCAACGCGTTTTTTAAAGCATCATCTATGTTGACAGGATTGTTTACAAATTTCCCCGGGTTGTTATAATACTCAACAACTTCATCCAGTGTTTTAAACATGCCGTTATGCATATAAGGTGCAGTAACTGCAACATTGCGTAAGCCGGGTGTTTTAAATTTTCCCAGGTCAGCTTTATTTTTGCTGATGTTGTATAAACCTGCATCGTTTAAATTATCGCCATTGTACAAACCAATATTTTTAAATTCATCTGTGGTAAAATCTTCCATGCGGTGGCAATCAAAACATTTGGCTTTATCGCCAATAAAAAGTTCTCTTCCTCTTTCTTCAGCAGGCGTTAATTTTTTCAGGTTATTGCTCCAATCGTCAAATTTACTGTCAATGGTTTCTAATGTTTGTTCAAAAGCCGAGAATGCAGCAGCAAGGTTTTTTGCAGTTGGATTTTGATTGAATATTTTTTTAAACAGCATTTTATATTCACGGGATGCATTTAATCTTTTTATTGCTTCTTCTACAGGCAAACCCATTTCATCCGGGTTTTGTATAGGCATTAAACATTGTTCTTCCAGCGAAGCGGCCCTGCCGTCCCAAAAATAATATGGCCGGTTTTTCATATTTAATACGGATGGTGTATTGCGTTTGGTAAGTTTTCCTTCAATGCCAATACTAAAGGCAACGGTATCGGCAAAAGCAAATTTTGGTATATGGCAACTTGCACAGCTTACAGACGAATCTTTTGAAAGTATTTTTTCGGAAAATAATTTTTTGCCAAGGCCGGCTTTTGTTTTTATATCAGTATTTTCTTTTTCAAAAAAAGAACTCACAATAAAAATTATAAAAACCGAAGTTAAAAAAGAGATCAGTATTTTTTTCATCATCCCAAATGTACCGCTGCAATTGTAAAAAATCTTCATTTACATTTAAATTACTGGTTGTATCTTTCAAAAAAATAAAGAAAATAATGGCCAACAAAGAAGCATTTATAGAAGCAATAAACAAAGGCTACACATTTAAAGGCGAAGCTGTAAAATTGGGAGCTGCAGTACTGGATGGAGAAGTTGTACCGGAAGCCGGTATTTATCTTCCGCTTAAAACATTAAACCGGCATGGGCTTATTGCCGGTGCAACCGGCACCGGTAAAACAAAAACCCTGCAGGTTATCAGCGAATTTTTAAGCGATAACAGTGTGCCGGTTATGATGATGGATATTAAAGGCGACTTAAGCGGCATTGCCGCAATGGGTGCAGAAAATGATAAGATTAAAGACCGTTACCAGAAATTAAATATTGAATACAAACCCGCTTTGTTTCCGGTTGAGCTGATGACCTTAACTGGCCAGAAAGGTGTACACCTGCGGGCTACTGTAAGTGAGTTTGGGCCAATTTTGCTGAGTAAAATTTTAGAACTGAATGACACCCAGGGCGGCGTTGTGGCCATGATCTTTAAATACTGCGACGATACAAAATTGCCTTTGCTTGATTTGAAAGATTTCATTAAAGTTTTACAATTTATAGGCGATGAAGGCAAGGCTGAAATAGAAAAAACTTATGGAAAAATTTCAACTTCATCTACCGGCACCATTTTGCGTAAAGTGATAGAGCTGCAGCAACAGGGCGCTGATATTTTTTTTGGTGAAAGAAGTTTTGAAGTAGATGACCTGATGCGTATTGCGGATGACGGCAGGGGAATGATAAGTGTGTTGCGTGTTACAGATCTGCAGGATAAGCCAAAACTGTTCTCCACTTTTATGCTGCAGATGCTGGCCGAACTGTATGCCAGTTGCCCTGAAGAAGGCGACCTGGACAAACCCAAGCTGGTGATGTTTATAGATGAAGCACATCTTATATTTAATGAAGCCAGCGCTGCATTGCTGCAACAAATAGAAACGATCGTAAAACTGATACGCTCAAAAGGCATTGGTATTTTCTTTTGTACACAAAACCCAATGGATGTTCCGGCATCAGTACTTGCGCAATTAGGATTAAAAGTGCAGCATGCGTTAAGAGCATTTACCTCGGCCGATAGAAAAGTAATTAAACAAAC
>JANNYY010000065.1:0-3099 GCA_031410355.1 Chitinophagaceae bacterium
TTCTTTATTCAGCTTTTATCAAAGCGTAGAAAAAAATCAACCAGTAATTATGATGCCTGCAGAATTGATCTCCCCTTTCGAGTTCCCTCTCCTTTGGAGAGTGGTTGGGGTGAGGTTGTCCAACATTGGCAAACGTTATAACCGGGAGTGGATTTTCCGCCATTGCAGTTATGAATTTAATTCCGGGAAAACTTATGCCATTACCGGGCCCAACGGTTCCGGAAAATCAACCCTGCTGCAGGTTATAGCCGGCGCAACTTTACATAACGAAGGTACGATTGAATTCCACAACGGCCAACGAACAACCAACAACGAACAACATTACACAAACATTTCAATCGCCGCACCCTACCTGGAATTAATAGAAGAAATGACTGCAAAAGAAATGTTGCAGTTCCATTCAAAATTCAAACCTTTAATTCAATCAATAAGAATAGAGGAGATATTAAAAATTGTTGGCCTGGAAAATGCCACCAACAAACAAATTCGTTATTTCAGCAGCGGTATGAAGCAAAGGTTAAAACTGGCACAGGCTTTTTTCAGTAATACGCCTGTTCTTCTATTAGATGAACCAACTACAAATTTAGACGCTGATGGCATTGCGCTTTATCATACACTCATCAGCAATTATACAAAACATAAATTAGTAATTGTAAGCAGCAATGTAAAACAGGAGTATGATTTTTGTGAAGAAGTGATTGAGATTGGGGATTATAAAACTTTGGCAAAGTGAAGTCATAAATTTTAAAGTTAGCTGCATTTAAACCTATTCAAATGTAATAGCATCATAAATTACCCCAGCAGGCAATTCAAAACCAAGCCGCTCAAATTCAATTATATCCTGTAAAGTTTCAAAAGTTTGGTACTTCCATATCTGCGAATCTTCAATACGGGAATATACCTCTACCATTATTTCTTTTTGAGAAACCAGTACATAATAGTTAATGCTTGCAAGGCGTTTATAATATTTAAGCTTAACTTCTTTATCATATAAAGCAGTAGAATCAGAAAGCACTTCAAAAATTATTGATGGTTTCTTGACAACTAAATCTTCATTTTTTAAATCTTCATTACACGAATAAATTAAATCTGGATAAACATAAAACTCATCTTTCTCAATTTCTAATTTCATGCCATCAATAAAAACATCACAACCATTCTTTTTATTTGCTTTTAAACAAATGCCTATATTTAAAATAATATTATTGTGAACTTTGGTTCCGCCTGCCATGGCAAATATTTCACCATGATAAAAATCATGTTTGTCTACGCTTGTCTCCTCCATGGCCATGTATTCGGCAAATGTATATTTTCTATCTCCTTTAGGTATTGAGTAACTCATGTTTAAAATTACAATTTTAAAATTAACTTATCTTTTACTCGCTATCAGCAAATTCAAATCGGTAAATTTCAGATCAAACCTTTCGCTCAGGTAAAAATTGGTAAGGCTTCCTTTGTATAAATAAATACCGCTGCGGATATTTATTTTATGCCACACAATATGGTCTATGCCGCCATCCTCGCCGGTCTCCAGCATCAGTGGCATCAGCACATTGCTAATTGCCTGCGATGCCGTACGGGCAAAGCCACTGGGTATATTGGGTACGCAATAATGTATCACATCGTACTTTATAAAAACAGGTTTTTCATGGCTCGTAACTTTACTGGTTTCAAAGCAACCACCATGATCAATACTTACATCAACAATTACACTGCCTGGCCGCATTTTGCTTACTGTTTCTTCGGTAACAACTATTGGTGTTCTTCCGGCTGCACCACTTAATGCACCAACTGCCACATCGCAGGTCTTTAGTTGCTTGGCCAAAATTTTAGGCTCAAGCACCGATGTCCACATGCGAACACCAATATTATTTTGTAACCGTTTTAACCGGTAAATGCTGTTATCAAAAACCTTTACACTGGCACCCATGGCCAAAGCCGTACGTGCTGCATATTCACCCACAATGCCGGCACCAATAATAATAACTTTTGTTGGCGGTATGCCACTGATGCCTCCTACCAAAACACCTTTGCCATTATTTGTTTTACTTAAATACTGCCCGGCAATCAGCATTACTGCACTGCCGGCAATCTCACTCATACTACGTACAATGGGGTTATGCCCGGTATCATCTTTTAAATTTTCAAAACTTAAAGCGGTAATTTTTTTATCCATCATCTTCTGCAATATCTCACGCTTCATTACGGCCATGTGAATGGGAGAAATAATAAATTGATTAGGTTTCAGCAGTTCGCATTCGCTTTCACTAACCGGGGCGCTTTTTACAATTATATCACATTCAAAAACTTCCTTTTTATCATAAGCAATTTTTGCCCCGGCCTCGCTGTAATCATTATCGTTATAACTTGCTCCGTCACCGGCTTTGGTTTCTACCACTACCTGGTGCCCGTTGGCAATCATAACACCTACAGCTTCAGGCGTAAGGGCAATTCTGTTCTCATTAAATGAATTTTCTTTGGGAATGCCAATCAATAATTCTGCACCCTTTGGTTTTACATCCAGGGTTTCTTCCAGTGTTTCGTAACTAAATGAGGGGGATATAAAGGGTTTTGATGTTGCCATAACTATGCTTTTAAAAGCTTACAATTTACAAATTATATTTCAGCTTTCTGGTATTATCATCAACAGAAATGATGGTAATGTGCCATGTATCGTCAGGAAAAATACCGGCAGCTTTTTCAGGCCACTCAACCAAACAAATATTGCCTGAATACAAACAGTCCTCAATACCGGTATTAATGGCTTCATTTTCATCCTTAATACGGTACAAGTCTATATGGTAAACTGTTTGTTCATCTTTTGTTTTATATTGATTGATGATGGAAAATGTAGGGCTTGTAACAATATCCGTTACGCCCATCGCCTGGCACAAAGCATGTATAAAAGTGGTTTTGCCTGCACCCATATCGCCATGAAAAGCAAAAACTTTATAATTAGCAGTATCAGCCAATAATTTAAAAGCCACCCCCTCAATCTGTGCCAATGTAAAATTTACCTCCATGTTGCAAAGATATTTTCCTTCATTAGTAATCGGGTCACAATATCAAAGAATAATTTTGCATTATGGAAAAAGTTGA
>JANNYY010000066.1:0-2383 GCA_031410355.1 Chitinophagaceae bacterium
CCAGGCAATTTTTGCCCTATTTTTTCCATAATTGATATTGTCATTTAACTGAGCTTCAGGAAAAAGGATATTTCCTGCACGGTCAGTTGCTTTAAATGGTGCAGATGCCAGTGCCCAACTGATTGGCGGAAAGCGAAGGTCGTAACCAGACTGCGTTCCGTCAAAATCATCAATATTAATAATGCCTTTTGAACCCTTACCAATTTGTGGTGCATGGCCGGGTTTTAAATACGCTCCCTCAGCAAAAACATTAAGGGTAGATGCGGCAGTAGTTTTATAGAAGGGCAGCTTATCTAGAATTTTAGTAAGCCTTGGAATATCTTTGCGGTAATTAACATCAAGGCCATACATAGAATTGCGGATGGGCTCATTGGTACCGCCGGAATTGCTGTTATCGTAACTTACTTTGCTAAAGAAAGGCCTTTCGCTTAAACGAACAACAGTACCACCAATTGACAATTGTTCTTTAGCTGTATTTTTAGCCATATAATCCCAGCGCAGGGCCATATAACTTTTTTGCTGTAAACCAAAGGAAGCATTGTTCTCGTAATTAACCTGCACCGGGATACCAGAATTAATAATGGCCGAATTGGTTATTTTAATGGTACCCAGGTCGTAATTAATATCATAATCTATGCCTTCAATCAAAACCCTGCCACCGGCTGATACGGTTACAGAACCCTTGGGGATATTATACCCGATACTTATATCGGAAGAGCCTGATATTTTTGCCGAACCTTTTAATACAAACCGGTTAAGATTTGGAAACTGCTGTGCCACTGCTTTTATAGAATCGTACAGGGCATAATACAGGCTGTCTTTTATACCCGGCAAATTAGGGTTTGTATAAATTCCCTGGGCCAGGTCACGGCCAAAGGGTTCCAGTACCGGGAACATTACCCTGCTGTATTGTGAATAAACCGTAAACCCTTCCACATAATCAAATACACCATCGGGCTGTGGATCAAGCTGGTTATTCAACCTGTCCAGGTTAATGAGTGAGATGATTGGTGCGCCCTGGTTCTTATCGCCGAAGGGAACATAACGCTTCCATCCAAGGCCGGGCTCCTGGTATAACACATCTAATTTAAAATCAGTAGGTGTTAAAGTACCATATCCAATGGCATACACATTTTTCATCATCAGGTCCCAAATAGGTAAACTTGGGCGCTGCGATGTTGCTTTTAATAATTTTAAAAATAATATTCTTTGCGTGGCCTGTGTACTGTCTGGTGGCAGGTCCTGCGAAAATTCACCTACCTGGAAAATTTTTCCGTTAAAGGAATATTGATAAGCTACAGCCAGTACTTCATCGGTTTGTAATGGCTGGCTTAATGAAATAAAACCTACCTGGCGGTTAAAGATATATTGTGATGAATCTAATTTACGGGCAAAGGTTTTTTCAAAATCCTGTACAGGCTGCAAACCCAGTGCAATTAAATTATTGAATACATTTGATGGATTTCTGTTACCGGGGTTTGAAATGATTGTTGAATAAAGCGGGCTGCTGCCATTGGATGGTATTGGCGAAGGAACAGCACCGGTTTCTCCCAGGTTTGCCAAACCAACCACATCGCGGGTTTCGGTTGTTGTACCATTTTTGTTGGTAACCCAAACCTCCATTCTTAATATTTGAACGGGGGCTGTAATGGCGGGTAATTTGCTCATTACCTTGTTGTAATTCTCTTTAAAATACTGGGCAAGTAAAAAGTGCCTGTTCTCTTCGTATTCATCCGCCTTTATTTCAAATAACTGCGATGCCGTACCACCAGCCAGGTTAGCCGATTGCCGTTGTGATTTTTGATTGGCAATAACCCCGGTTAAAAAAAGTTTACCGAATTGCACAGTGGTTTTTACCCCAAACAATTGCTGGGCGCCCGGTATAAGTGTACTGCGGGATGGAAACGATACATTTCCAAGTTCAAAGCGCTTTATAATTTCATCATCAAGGCCCGTATAATCAAGTTTAAGCTGGTTATCCTGTCCAAAATTGGCTAAAGTATTATAGTTGATGGGGAATTTTAATTTACCGCCAATATCTGCATTCACATTTACCTGCGCATTCATATCAAAATCAAAACCACCGTTCTTCCTGGCCCTTTCCGGTAAAGTTGGGTTTTTAATATTCTGGCCCTGGTAACCGGCTGTTAAATCAACATTACCCTGTGGCGTAATATTTATTTTACCGTTACCAAACAGGCGGTTAAATAAATTATCATACAAAGATAATTTTGGTTTTATCCGGCCCTGGTTAAGTATGCTCATTAGGTTAGAGCGTTTATTAAAATATTCAACTTCAGATATCCGGCCACGTATATTCCAGTATTCATCAAAACTGTAAGATGTAGTACTGCTGTAATATTTTCTTCCTATAATTTAGTAA
>JANNYY010000067.1:0-3909 GCA_031410355.1 Chitinophagaceae bacterium
AGCGCTGTTTTTTATGAAGGCGATGATGTTATTGGCGGCGGGGTTATTCAGCGGACAGAGCAGCTTTTTTCCGTTTAATTGTATCTATATTTGTACTATATATAAACTTATGAGAAAACTATTTCTTTTGTTGATCATCCTTTCTGCCGTAATTTTTACTGGCTGTAAAAAAGTTACCGATACACTGGCGGTTGCTTCTGTAAGTGAATATTATCCTTTACAGGTTGGCAAGTATATTACCTATAATTTAGACTCAACCATATTCATCAATTTTGGAACCGCCCAGGCGATTGTGAACTACCAGGTGAAGCACCAGGTAGATGCATTAATAACTGACAATTTAGGAAGGCCTGCATACCGTATTATCCGTTACATACGCAAAACAGCAGCGAATGCATGGGCGCCAGACAATACTTTTATGGCAGTACCAACCGATTTTGCGGCAGAATTTGTAGAAAACAATATGCGTTTTTTGAAATTGAAAGGGCCAATCAGGGATGGATATACCTGGAAAGGAAATACTTATATTGATACCTATTCTTTAAACTCAAACGTCAAATATTTAGATAACTGGGATTATACCTATGACAGTGTGAACGTAAAACAAACAATTGGAACCTTCACACTGGACAGCACTTTAAAAGTTGCACAGCGTAATGAAATTATTGGTAATCCAACAGATCCCAATTCGTACAGCGAAATTAATTTTGGAGCCGAAAAATATGCCAAAGGCCTTGGACTTGTTTACCGTAATTTTTTACATATAGAGTACCAGCCTCCTACACCCGGCCGTGGCGGCTACAGGGTTGGTTATGGTGTAAAGATGACTATGATAGATCATAATTAGATCACCTCCCGTCGTCCCTAATTCCCAATCCACAATTACTAATTACTTTTCAGTCTGCAAAAAGTAGAAAAATCAGTGCTGGGAATTCTATCAACTCCCAATTGATTGAGCATAGTTACCAATTGCCCCCGGTGATAAGTGCCATGATTAAAAACATGATGCAGCATTTGATACACCGGCATTTTTATCTGTTCTTTATTTCTGATGAAAGCAAAAACATGTGTAAGTTGATTTTCAGATGCATTTTTTACCCAATCTTTCCATTGCTGGCCCTGTTTAGCCAGCATATCTGCCATTTCACTAAAACTTCCGGAAAATTTATCGCTTTGCAAAACAATATGCTCAGTAAGCTTTAATCGCAGCCACCATACTTCTTCGGCAAGCCACAGGTGTTGTACTGTTTTGTATAAAGAAGGAAAACTGCTGATAATTTCCCGGGTTATATCTTCATTACTTAACTTGTTTATTTTGTCAATTAAAAGTTTATTTGCCCAAATATTATAAGCGGCATATTGTTGCAATAATTCCTTCATGGTTTTGTGTACTTTTGATTTTGACTTATCAACAGCCGTTAAAATTATCAATTAATCATTATAACATTATCAAAAAAATATGTCTCAAAAAAAATTTCCCTTCAGCGGTTTTAGCTCTGTTGCCATACACGGCGGGCATGAACCCGATCCAAATTATGCACACCTCACCCCTATTTACGCCAGCAGCACCTATATATTTGATGAGGCAGAGCAGGGCATGCGCAGGTTTAGCGGCGAAGAGAAAGGTTACATATACAGCCGTTGGGGCAACCCAACCATTACCGAAGCCGAAGAAAAAATTGCTGCACTTGAAAGTTTTGGTATTACCCGTGAAGATGGAGAACCGGTTGCATTAAAAGCAATTTTACACGCCAGCGGAATGGCTGCATTAAGTACCCTGATGATTGGTACATTAAAAGCAGGAGATAAAATTTTAACGCATTATTCTTTATATGGCGGCACGCAGGAGCTGCTTGAAAAAGTTTTGCCACCGCTGGGTATTGAAGTTATTATTGTTGACCTGAGAGATCTGTCAGCTGCAAACCATGCCTTACAGGCTGATGATAAAATAAAAATGCTGTACCTGGAAACACCCGCCAATCCTACCATACAGTGTGTTGATATTGATGAATTAACCAGGCTGGCAAAAGTTAAAAATTTAATTATTGCAGTTGACAACACGTTTGCCACACCCTATTTGCAACAGCCATTTCAATTTGGGGTTGATTATGTTATGCACAGCACCACCAAATTTTTAAATGGCCATGGCACTGCCATTGGTGGCGTATTAATTGGTAAAGATATAGAGCACATGAGCGGGCATATAACAAAAGTGCACCGGTTGCTTGGCGGCAACAGCAATGCCTTTGATGCCTTTTTATTAACGCAGGGAATGAAGACCCTGGAAGTACGCATGCAGCGGCATTGCCATAATGCCATGGAAGTTGCAGGATTTTTAGAGCAGCATCCCGCGGTAAGCAAAGTAAATTATTTGGGGCTGCCCGGTCACCCGGATTTTTATACCGCATCAAAACAAATGCGGCATGCAGGTGCCATGCTGAGTTTTGAAATGAAGGGCGGGCTGGAAGCAGCAAAAAATTTTATTGATAAACTGCAGATGTGCATTCGTGCCGTCTCGCTGGGCACCTGCGATACGCTGCTCTCCCACCCTGCAAGCATGACGCACTACGGAGTACCCAAAGAAAAAAGAGAACAGTATGGAATTACAGATGGATTGATTCGCATGAGCGTGGGTATTGAAAATGTGCAGGATATTATAACAGACCTTGACCAGGCATTGCGATAATTGAAGATGAAAGATTCAAAAAAAATTTACCTGGCATTCGTGTACTTCTTTTTATCTACCGGTATTACCTGGTGGTGTGTTGATGTATGCCCTTTGTATAGCAGTTTGCAGCAAAAATTATTATCAACGGGTATTGCAGGCGCAAAATGGGGTTTACAAATTGGAGCTGCTTATTTTTTTCTATCAACCAAAAAATGGAACTTTATTAAGAACACCGGATTTATTTGCCTTGCTGGTTCTGTAATTTTATTGCCTTACGCCATTGCTGCAAATTTTGCCCATGTAAACGGCGCTTCTTTTTTTGTTACTTCATTGCTTATTGCTGTTGCAGTGATGATCATTTTATATTTTTTAAACGTACAAAAACTGGGGTTGCCAAAAAAATGGTTTTGGGGCTGGATTATTTGCCTGGCCATTGCCATTACACTTCAGTTAACAGTAGTATTTTCAGTTATAAAATTGTAAACATGTCAATTATAATTAGAAGGGCTTTAAAAGAAGATTGTAAAAGAATGATGGAACTGATTCATGAACTGGCTGTATATGAAAAAGAGCCTGAAGCGGTAACTGTTAACTTTGATCATTTTGTAGAAAGTGGATTTGGATTAAACCCGGTATGGCAGGCATTTGTAGCCTCCCCTAACCCCTCCAAAGGAGGGGGAAAAGCGGAGATAGATGGGAAGAATATAGCGAATACCAGCACAGAAAATGAGATTTTTGGTTTCGCCCTTTGCTACATCCGCTACAGCACCTGGAAAGGCCAGCGCCTTTACCTGGAAGATCTTTTAGTTACAGAAAAAATGAGAGGCAAAGGAATTGGCAAATTATTATTTGATACACTGATAGAAGAATGCAAAGTAAAAAAATACAGCGGGTTGGTTTGGCAGGTATTGGACTGGAATGAACCAGCTATAAATTTTTATAAGAAATATCCTGAAGTGGTTATTGACAAAGGATGGCTGAATTGTTTTATCGATTTTTAGAAATAATTTTACAGCAGGCAACACATTTTAATTAATTGGTATCTTTTAACTGTTATCTTTTAAAAAAGTAAAATTTAATAACATGCTATCCACCCTTACAAAAAGATCATTGCGCAGTAATATCATCTTCATATTTACAGCAATATTATTTTTCTCCTGCCAAAAAAGTCTTAATTATGAAACTACAGGCGGCAGTGCAACCCCTCCCGATCTTTCAACAAAGATCAGTTCATCCGTATC
>JANNYY010000068.1:0-4607 GCA_031410355.1 Chitinophagaceae bacterium
GTAAAGCAACGGGTTATCGTTGTATCATAACAGCCCGGGCCATTAGTAACATCTATACAATAGCTGCCATAAGGAAGATCATTAAATACCCCTGTATAGTTACAGGTAATTAATACATGTGCTGGGGTAAATAAACAAAACTGGGGGTTATTCCAGTTTGCAGTATCAATTATTGTTGCAGTAAAAGTAGAGCAGCTCAAATTTGAAATGAGAACATAGGAATTAATATATGGCACAGGCGGATTAACTGTAAAACAACGCACTATCGTTGTATCATAGCAAGCAGGATCATTAATTACTTTTATGCAATAGGATCCAAATGGAAGTCCTGGAAAAGCACCTGTAGTGTTACAATACATTAATACATTGGCTGCACTGTACAAGCAGTAATCAGGATTATTAAGATTGGTTTGCCCGGTTACGGTTGCTATAAAAGTATTACAGCCTGCATGTATAGTTACATTTAAATCTACCGCAGGTATGGGCCGTGAGCCGGTAAAACATCTTGTAATTACAGTGTCGTAACAGTTATCTGTTATTTTTATACAGTAGCTGCCATACAACAGTGCATTAAAAATTCCAGTTGAATTACATGAGATCAATGCGTTACTGCTGTTATAAATACAATAACTTGGTGAGGTTAAATTAACCTGGTTTGTAATTGCAGCAGTAAACGTGGTGCAAACTCTATTAGAAATAGATACAGAAGCATTTATATTGGGGACAGCAGGATCTGTCCATACCACCGTTTTAATATTACCACAATTATCCTCTACAAAAAGTTTTACAGTATGTTTATTTCCAACAAAATAATGAAAGGTATCCGTAGTATACCACGTGGTATCCCCTGCAACTACTGATGCGCCATATAAAAACCCGTTGAATATAGGGTTTGGAGTTACATTACTTTTAGTGTCGCTAAGCATAATTGTAACTGAAATACTATCGCAACCAATTTTAGATGCAGTATAGGGATTGATAAACCAGTCATAATTATCCACTATAATACTCCTTGCCTGTATAGCTCCGCAGGAATCAGTTAGCTGTATTATATAACTACCACTAATCAAACCTGTAAAGTTACCGGTGGGGCTAACAGTTCCAACTTGCGATGCAGATGGAGCCACAATTTTATAAGAGAAAGGTGCTCTTCCAAAAGTTTGCCCGGTCACTGTGATCATTCCATCATTTCCATTTATACAACTTACGCCTGTTGCAGACATTGTAAATGTTGGCGTTGAATAATCTCCGGGTACAGCCACGATGTCATTGCTATATATGCAGTTGGTTACATTGTCCCTTATGGTAACCAGGTAATTACCTGGCGACAATCCGGTTATAAGGCTGCTTGCTGTGTAATCAGTATTTACAGGGCCAGTTACTTTGTAATGGTAATTGCCCGAACCTCCTGTTGCATTTATTTGTATTGAGCCGGTTGCTGTGCAGCGTGATTCGTAAGGAATATAAGAAGCAGTTAATGCAGAACAACCCTGCGAATAACCAATATTAGCAAACAAAGTAATCACCAGTATTATGGTAAATACCTTGATGTGGTAAAATTTTTGCATAGGAGTTATTTATCAACCTCAACGCAAAATTTTGTGGATTTAGTATTTTATTTGGAGCATATATATAAATTAAAAGTAAAACAACTTGAATTTATGTACCGTGTTTTTACTATTTATAAAAACATGCGCATAAAAAAAGCTGTTCAACAAGAACAGCCGTCTAAAAGAGGATAAAACAAATTAGTCAAAGGATTCATCGTTCAGGTGAACCTTGGTCATATCATAAAAATGATTTTGTAACTGGTGTACATTAATAGGTTGCAGAATTTGCCGGTGTTCATCGCGGTACCATATCTCAAACCTCGAAAAATTATCCTTAGCAGGCAACATCATTCTAAACGCGCCTTTCATATATTTAACTGTTCCATCTTCATTTTCCTCTCTTAAAAATTTAAGTTTTGTCAACTGGTCATCATCCAGCGGAATGGCGCTCAGTTGCTCAGTTTCGTACCAAAAATCCTGGGCCCCCGTATTTACACAAACCTGCTTTTCATTGCCATTTAAATCTGTTACTTCACCCTGCTTTTTATCTCCGTCGTTGTCAGCTATCAGGTAATCGCCTACTTTAATTTCATGAAATTTTATCATAGTTTTTTGTTTTAGTAAAAGCAATTTAATATTTTTTTTTCAAAGCGTACAGGGATGAAATTAATTAACCATGTTTTATTTTTTGGCTAAGAGTAAAATGAGGAAAAGAAATGAGGAAAGGGGTTTCTCTTTTTTTCTCATTTTCTCTTTGGGCTCTTAGCCTATTCAGCCCAGCTCATTACATATCCTTCATTCTCTATTTCCAAAGCCTCCACAGTGAGTTGCAATGGATGAAAAGTATCAACCATTACTGCCAGTTCATTGGTTTCCTTTGCACCAATGCTTTTCTTAACTGCACCGGGATGCGGCCCATGCGGAATACCTGCCGGATGCAATGTGATCATACCCCTGGTAACATGTTTGCGACTCATAAAATCACCATCTACATAATACAATAACTCATCACTGTCAATATTGCTATGGTTATAGGGGGCCGGTATTGCCTGCGGATGATAATCGAATAACCGTGGACAAAAAGAGCATACCACAAAATTATTTGCTTCAAATGTTTGATGCACAGGAGGTGGTTGGTGTACCCTGCCCGTTATTGGTTCAAAATCATGAATGGAAAAAGCAAAAGGATAACAGCATCCATCCCAGCCTACCACATCAAAAGGATGGTGGGCATAATGTAACCCGTATAATATCCCTTTCTTTTTTGTTTGAATAAGAAAATCACCTGCTACATCATGTGTTTGCAAATTAACGGGCTGGCGAATATCTCTTTCACAATAAGGCGAATGTTCCATCAATTGCCCAAGCTTGCTCACATATTTTTTTGGATAGCGTATGGGGCTGAAGGATTCAACAATAAACAACCGGTTGTCTGCTGTAGCAAATTCAATTTGATAAATGGAACCACGGGGAATAACGAGATAATCGCCATACCCAAAAGCAAGGTTACCATATTGTGTTTTTAAAACGCCGCTACCTTCATGCACAAAGATCATCTCATCGGCATCGGCATTTTTATAAAAATAATCCGTCATGCTTTGCTGTGGCGCCGCCAAAACAATATGGCAGTCGTTATTTACCAACACTGCTTTGCGGCTTTGCAGGTAATCTTTTTCGGGCTTGATGTTAAAACCCTCCAGGCTGCGGTGTTTCAGCATTTTTTCTTCAGCAATTTTTGGCTGCACATTTACCGGCTCATCTGTTTTAATAATTTGTGTTGGCGGATATGTATGGTAAAGTATTGAATAGTCGTTACTGAATCCTTCTGTTGAAAATAATTGCTCGGAATACAATTCGCCATCGGGCTTACGAAACTGCGTATGCCGTTTATGGGGGATGGTTCCTAAAGTATGATAGTGGGCCATAAATAAATTAAAAATTAAGGATTAGAAATTAAAAATTCATCAGAATATAATAATCTCTAATTGACGCAAAGGGCAAGCGAAGCAAGCAGGAAAATATATTTCCAGCTACGCTTATCAATATAATAGGTAAAGTTTCGGTGAAAAGGCATTCGCTAAATTTGTTACTGTAAATTTACACTTAATAATTATACAAACAGTGACGAGAATAGGATTAATAGCTGACACACATGGTTACTTAGATGAAAACATTTTTGAACATTTTAAAAACTGTGATGAGGTTTGGCATGTAGGGGATTTTGGAAGCGAAGAGTTGGTACATGGTCTGACGTCCCGTCTGACCATGTATAATGGGCAGACGGGAGGTCAGACCATGTTAAGAGGCGTATATGGAAACATTGACGGACAGCATATAAGAACCCAATTTCCAGAACAATTGGTTTTTATGTGCGAAGATGTAAAAGTATTGATGCGGCATATTGGTGGTTATCCCCCAAAATATAATCCCGAAACAAAAAAGGAAATATTAATTCACCGGCCTCAACTTTTTATCAGCGGCCACTCTCATATTTTAAAGATCATGTACGATGAAAAGCTAAACTGCCTGCACATGAACCCCGGCGCTGCAGGCAAGCAGGGCTGGCATAAAATAAGAACGATCATCAGGTTTGTGATTGATGGTGCTGAAATGAAAGATGCTGAAGTAATTGAACTGGGGTGAGTAATTTAATATTGAATATCGAATATGTAATATTTTTTTTAATTTGAAGCAGACTCTCTGATTCCAGAAGAAATATTAAATATTAAATCTTCAATATTAAATTCAATTATTTACCCCCGTTTGCAGTTAAATCAGCTTTGCAGTTTGCATCCAATGGAGGAATGTTGCCGGTGAGTAAGAAGCCCAAAATATCAGTAGTTTCTGATGCATAATACATCAGGCAGTTTGTATTGTTACAATGGTTGCCATGTGCTGCATCTTTATGATTGGTTTGCATAGAAGAACCCAGATCTACCAAACCCAGTATATGGCCAAATTCATGTTCCAAAACAGTGCTCTCTAATTTTGTGCGGCTGGCCTGGCCAAGCCCACCCGAATTATCATGAATGGTTTTACCTAAAATGCTCATGGAAG
>JANNYY010000069.1:0-3006 GCA_031410355.1 Chitinophagaceae bacterium
CAGCCAGAGTTAACAAATGTATTAGTTGCCGGGTTACAGTTAATATTTGAAGATGTAATATTAGTGAAGGCCGCATTTGCCGGCTGGCTGGTTACCCCTGGGCTCTGCACCGGGCAGGTACCAACACCCGTAAACTGGTAAACACCCAGTTGAGCCTGGGACTGGTAACTTGCCAAAAGCAATAATAAGCCTGTAAGCAGGGTTATTAATGGCTTTTTAAAAAAATGCGGGTTAGTAAATTTTGTTTTCATGTTGGTTTTTTGTTTGGATAACGTAGGTAATATGAATACAGGCTTATGTTTATAACATCAATTTTAAATAATTAAAAAATATAGGTATTTGGGTAAATGTTTTGCAGTTAGGGGCTGCACATTACCTGTTAACTTGTGTAAGTTTGTTTTCATTTGATATAGATATTGGTTTATTCCCGCAGTTGCTGTATATGCCTGTATTGCAGGCACACACCACATTTCCGGTACATTCAACAGGCAAAACCTGTAGAATATTAACTACGTAAACGTTTTTTTTAGGTTCTTAGTATAAATACGGGGTATATTTTCGTTTGTTTATTTAATAATAACCTGGTTAATGATGAAAGAACAATCTGTTTTTACAACAACGTTACTTACAATTAATAAAATCAGGTTTACAAACATTAAAATGTAACTAAGCCAGTAAGAATGTTTTAAATTTGGATTCCGGTAATTATACGGATATAAAAAATATGAATTTTCAGGACTACCCTATTACCATGGCATTAATTATTGCCAACGTAATTTTTTCTTTAATTGGATTTTCAAATGCGGCCCTTGTTGATAAAACTATTATGTGGCCTTACCGGGTAGCAAGAGAAAACCAATATATACGTTTTATCACCTCGGGTTTTTTACATGCCGATTACATGCACCTTATCTTCAACATGTTTACCCTTTTCTTTTTTGGGCGAAACCTCGAAATATATTTCAGCTATTATGGCCTGGGTGGTAATATATCTTACCTGGCGCTCTATTTTTTAGCGCTTATCATTTCTGATATACCAAGCTACATTAAACACAAGGATGATTATAATTACCGTTCACTGGGCGCTTCGGGTGCTGTATCTGCAGTAATTTTTGCAACAATAATTTTTAGCCCCTGGAGCAGTATTTATATTTATGGGGCCATTAAAATTTCAGCAACGGTTTATGCTATACTGTATATTTTTTACTGCATTTATATGGGCAAAAAAAGCGGTGACAATGTAAATCATGATGCCCATTTATGGGGAAGTATATTTGGCCTTGTATTTACACTTATTTTAATTGCCTGGTTAAACCCGGCATTGTTTACTGATATTATTGAAAACCTGAAACACCCAAGTTTATTCGGAAGGGAATAAGGTGATCTGTAAAATATTTTTTGTGTTGCCTGTAATTTTAAAACGGTCATCAATACGCAGGCCAACCACCCAGATGATTATTTTATCCATTTCAATAACCCAGGTTTTTTCTTTTTGGGTAAGCGATAGTTTTTGGTCAATAAAAAAACGGCTGAGCTTTTTCTTTTTTTGCATACCCAGCGGATAAAAGTAATCGCCTTTTTTCCATTTTCTCAGCAATAAGGGGAATTTAATTGTCTTAGCATCCAGTTGGGCAATTTGGTTTGTGGTTTGTTGTTTTTGATTTGTGGTTGTAAGCAACTCAATATTTATTTTTCCCTGCCGAAATTCAATCTCTTTATCTTTTCCTTCTACTACAATATTTTCTGCTTCTTTATTTTCATTTGGCGCAATGATAAGCCAGTTGCGGTTTTTAAAGACTCTGTGTGTTTCCGACTGAACGTATTTACCGGTTTCGCTTTTCAATAATGCAATTACTTCCCCGGCCTGGTTAGCAGTAAAAGCAAAGTCTTTGATGATCTCGTAAACGAGAGTATGCAACGGTTTGGTCTTCAGCAGTTTTAAAACCGGTATATGTATTTCGTTTCCTTTTTGTTCCAGTAATTTTTTCTTATTCAGATCTACAGATTGGCGGTACAGTATTTCAATTTCCCTGAAACGTTCAATATTATTTATTAAATTATCTGCTGCCTGTGGAAATACTTTTTGCAGTCCCGGTATCAATTCATTTCTAAAATAATTGCGGGTGTATTTATCGGAAACATTGGAAGAGTCTTCAACAAAGGCCAGTTTATTTTCTGCAGCAAAAGCTACCAGCTCTTCTTTTTTTGCGAAGAGTAAAGGGCGTATGATATTTCCGTGTTTTGGTAAAATGCCATGCAGGCCATAAATGCCGGTGCCTTTAAAGAAATTCATCAGCAGGGTTTCTATGTTGTCGTTGGCGTGGTGGGCAGTTAAAAGAAAATTGGCAATTGGCAATGGGCAATCAGGAGATTCTGGATTATTGCCTTTTGCTAATTGCTTATTGCCAATTGCCCGTTGCTTATTGCCTGTTAGTTCATTAAACCATTTGTAACGTAATTCACGGGCGGCAACCTGTATGCTTAATTTATTTTCTGCAGCATATTTTTGGGTATCAAATTTTTTAACCAGCACTTCAACAGCATACTTTTTACCAAGCCCAGTTACAAATTTTTCATCTCTCTCACTTTCTTCACCACGCAATTGAAAATTGCAATGTGCAATTGTAAAATCATAACCGGCCTGTTTGCAAAGTTCCCACAACACAATAGAATCTACTCCCCCACTTACCGCAAGCAGTAGTTTATCTTTTGGGTGAAAAAGATTTTGTTGATTTATGTACTGTTGAAATTCTTTTAAAAGATCCATTTTTTATATTTCAAGCTAAGCTTAGGTAAAAGTTCATATTTCGGCTCCGCTCAATATTGATTTTATGTACAAGATTGCTCCGATAGCTATCGGAGCCACTGAAGTTGAATGAAAAACTAATGCCTGGTCCAAAAACCTCATCCCAACGAGCTACGCTCTTTCCCTTCGCTTCGCTCGTGAACTCCAAAGGAGAAGGAACTCGAAGGGGACTTGTAATAATTTAAAACTCTGTCTCTTTA
>JANNYY010000070.1:0-4041 GCA_031410355.1 Chitinophagaceae bacterium
GGGCGATGATAAATTAGCTTACATGACCATGGTCACCAATTTATTTCCTGCAGGGTTAAATGGCCTGGTTATTTGTGTGTTGATCGCCGTATTGGTTGCAACAATCGGTTCATCTTTAAATGCACTAAGCACTGTGTTTACAAAAGATATCTATGTTAACAACATTAATAAAAATGCCTCCGTAAAACAACAGATCAATGTTGGCCGCATGGTGGTAATTGCAGGTTGTGTACTGGCTGTACTCATGGCCATTGCATTGGATAATGTAAAAGGAAAAACACTGTTCGATATCTTTCAATCCATACTTGGCTATTTGGCACCACCACTTGCAGTAACTTTTTTATTAAGTGTGTTTTGGAAGCGCACCACTAAGCTGGCCGTTAATTTAGTATTGTCAGCAGGTTCTGCCATCAGCCTTTTTACCGGCATGTTAAACTTATGGATATTACCACCCAATCATGAAACAGGCGACAACACCTGGTGGCCACATTATTTTTTAGTGTCTTTTTATTTGTTTGCATTTTTATTTGTATCAGCTATTGTAATTTCTTTGGCAGATAAAAATAAAGTGAAAGCAAGTATTGAAGAAAATGAAATGCCAAAAACCAGCCGACAGGTAAAAATATTATTCGCTTTATTAGGCCTTGTAATTTTAAGTTTATATCTCATTTTCAATTTTCATTAATTATGAATACTTTTTTTTCTTTTGAGCCCGGCTTTGGTAATGCTATGAAGCTTCATTGGCGTCGCACTCTTGTACATAAATTTCTCTATTCAGCTTTTTATTCACGCAAAGTCGCAAAGTTTTTAAGAACGCAAAGTTCTGACAAAGGACAAAAGGGCACCTTTGCTCCTTTGCGTCTTTGCGTGAAATCCTTTGTGTGTCTTTTTGCCTTTGTGTCTTTGGGGGAAATTACCTCCGCACAAAAAGCCACCTGGATTTGGTATCCCGGCGATTTCGAGATCAATCTCGCCAACAAAATGCAGAACCGTCGTACCGATCGTAATACTTTCTTTCCACCTTTCTGGAAAATGGATGCACATTATGTACTGATGGATTTTCATAAAGTATTTGATTTAAAAGCACCCGAAGAAATTACTGTGTATGCAGAAGGCACTTTCAATTTAAAATTAGATGGCAATGCGGTGGAAAGTGGTATAAATAAATTAACCGTTCCTGTGGGTAAACATAAAATAAATGTAAAAGTATGGAACCAGGCCAATGTGCCCGCCATTTTTGTACAGGGAAAAAGTATTGTCTCCGATGCAAGCTGGCTGGTAACTTTTGAAGATAAAGAATGGATTGATGAAAGCGGAAAAACATCCGATATCTCAGACACCAAATGGCTCAATGCCGGTAGCTGGAATTTTAATGACCCGAAGCAGCTTCCATCTTCATTCAGATTGCCGACAAGAAAATTGAATGCAACTTCAAATGTCAAAAACAAAAATGAATGGCTTGTTGACTTTGGTAAAGAAACATTTGGCTTTGTAAAACTGCATGGAATAAAAGGCAGCGGAAAAATTTCATTGTATTATGGCGAGTCAAAAGAAGAAGCTTTATCTGTTGAAGATGCGATGACGCTGGATAGACTGTCATTTACAAAACCCGTAAAAACAGATTCAGTTATGATCCTCTCTAAAGCATTCCGCTATGTAAATGTTATTTGCGATGGCGCTATCAGTATTGACTCAGCAAGCATGCTGTACGAATACGCCGATGTAAAACAAAGAGGCACTTTCACCTGTTCTGACGAACAAATAAATAAGATCTACAACGTATCTAAATACACATTGGAATTAAACACCCGTGAATTTTTTATTGACGGCATAAAACGTGACCGCTGGGTTTGGAGTGGAGATGCGTACCAAAGCTACCTGATGAATTACTACTCTTACTTCGATAATCCTACAGTAACCAGGACCATGATGGCTTTGCGTGGAAAAGATCCGGTCACGGCTCATATCAATACGATCCTGGATTATACATTTTACTGGTTCATCAGTGTATATGATTATTATTTGTACACCGGCGATAAAAAATTTATCGGGCAATTTTATCCACGTATGCAAAGCCTGATGAACTATTGCTTAAGCCGCCGCAATAAAAATGGTTTGGTTGAGGGGCTTTCCGGCGACTGGACATTCATTGACTGGGCTACAGGATTAAGTAAGAAAGGCGAAATAAGTTTTGAGCAAATGTTGTTTGCCCGGAGTTTAGAAAGTATGTCTTTATGTGCAGACATCGCCAACGATAAAATCAATGCAGCCGAATATAAAAAAATGGCTACAGATCTAAAAGAAAAAGTATTTTCTATTTACTGGAACGAACAAAAGCATGCACTGGTGCACAGCCGTGTTGATGGAAAGCAAACAGAGAATGTAACCCGTTACGCAAATATGTTCGGCATCTTCTTTAATTATTTTACTGAAGAACAAAAACTGGCTGTTAAGCAACATGTGTTGTTAAACGACTCCATCCAAAAAATAACCACGCCTTATATGAGGTTTTACGAGCTGGAAGCTTTGTGTGCAATGGGTGAGCAAACTTATGTGCTTAACCAGATGAAAGATTACTGGGGCGGCATGTTGAACCTGGGCGCTACCAGCTTTTGGGAAGAATATAATCCAACAAAAAAAGGAACAGAACATTTGGCGATGTATGGCCGTAAATTTGGTAAAAGCCTTTGTCATGCCTGGGGTGCCAGCCCGATCTATTTATTGGGCAAATATTATTTAGGCGTTAGTCCAACTACGGCGGGCTATGAAACTTATATGGTGCAACCACAGTTGGGCGGCTTGCAGTGGATGCAGGGCAAAGTGCCAACACCTGCTGGAGATATAGAATTATATTGCAGTACCACTCAAATAAAAATAAAAGCGGCAAAAGGAATGGGAACCTTAAAAATAAAAAGTAGTGTTACACCAACAGGACAAAATCTTACAGTAAATACAACTGGTGTTAATATTTATGAAATAGCTGTACAACCAGGAATTGAATATGTTATAAGTTATGCTGCAAATTAACATGAAAAACAATTTTTTAATAGCGATCATTTTATTGCTGGGAATAAAAGCCTCAGCACAAAGCGGCCTGGTTAATAACAACACCAGTCCACATGCAAAACTCACCAGCGTTGGCATGGCAGATGTGCAATGGACAAAAGGTTTTTGGGCCGAGCGTTTTCAGGTATGTAAAGATTCTATGGTGCCGCATTTGTGGGCAACATATACAAGTAAAGATTTTTGCTATTCCTTTCAGAATTTCCGGGTTGCAGCAGGGTTGGATACCGGAAGATTTCGTGGCCCTTCTTTTCATGATGGTGATTTTTATAAAACGCTTGAAGCCGTTGCAGCTTTATACGCATCAACAAAAGATAAAAAATTAGATGTAATGATGGATGACGCTATTGCGGTAATAGCCAAAGCACAAAAGGATGATGGATATATTTATACTAAAGCCATTATTGAACAAAAGAAAAGTAGACAAACAAAAATGTTTGATGATAAACTGAGTTTTGAAGCTTATAATTTCGGGCATTTAATGACTGCAGCCTGCGTGCATTACAGAGCTACAGGAAAATCAAATCTCCTTGATGTTGCTAAAAAAGCATCAGACTTTTTGATCGGCTTTTATAATTCTGCTTCGCCGGAGCAGGCACGCAATGCCATCTGTCCATCACACTATATGGGCCTTGCCGAAATGTACCGCACAACCGGTGAGCAAAAATATCTTGATCTTGTAAAGAAATTAATTGACATAAGGGGAAAAAGTGACGGCAGTGATGATAACTCCGACAGGTTACCATTTCGCCAGATGACAACAGTGAACGGGCATGCTGTAAGGGCCAACTATTTATTTGCGGGTGTGGCTGATCTGTATGCAGAAACAGGCGATACAACTTTATTGCATACGCTTGACCTGATGTGGGATGATGTGGTGAATCACAAAATGTATGTAACTGGCGGCTGTGGCGCTTTGTATGATGGTTTGTCGCAGGAAGGAATTTCTTATAAACCCGATTCGATACAAAAGATACA
>JANNYY010000071.1:0-10903 GCA_031410355.1 Chitinophagaceae bacterium
AGCAATTTTTTTACAGTCGGAGTTTATCATTACCTTATCGGTATTCAGGCTCGTAGTTTTAGGTTCCTGCTTAAGATCAGGCTCATTATTTACAACAGCCTTTTTTTTAGTAATTACAAAGTCATCTTTTTTTATTGCTGCAGAATCTGTTTTAAGATTTGGATTTTGCAATTCCATATTAATAAACTTTGAGGTTCTATTTGCAGCATTCACTTCCTTTGTAAGTGTATCTTTTATTTCTGGTTCAATACTTTTTTCAGCTATTATTACTTCTTTTTGTTGGGGTATAAAAATATTCACGGTATCATTGGTAGTATTATATTTATCAAGGTATGTAAGGTACAATCCGGCCGAAGTACTGTCCTGCCTCAATTTGGTAATTGCTTTTACTGGCATTTCGGTCACCGATGAATAAACAGGAAGTGACTTAACCTCTGGATTTACTACCGGAGTTTCGTTTGGCTTATTTTCATTTGCTTTTATTGCAATTTCAGTTGTTTTAATAACAGTTACTTCTGCTATTGAAGGATCATTTACTACGGCTGCTAAAATTCTGGCAAATTCATCCTCACTGGGTTTTACTTCCACCTCAACAATTGGTGGAGGAGAGACCTGCATTACCTGTAACTGATTGTTTTGCAAATTTACCATACCCCAATCGCCTTTTCCATAATTTTTTAACAGGAAGCCGGCATGGTTTTCTTTTACATTAACAGCTACATTCATTTCTGGCCATTCATTTTTGGGAAACCCAATAACCAATTTATATGTACTGTCAGTTAACCTGGAAATGATAATGTAACCTGAAAGCGAAGAACTCAAAATTCTTTTATCCATTTTAACATAAAATGGCTGTTTATTTTCAGTTTGAATATAAATAAAACGGGACTGCTGAGCCTGAAGTCCCAATGACAGCAGGGATATAAGCAAAGACAGTAACTGTAATTTTAAGTAAATCGTATTCATTTTCATCTTGTTATTAACCCGTTCAAAAATACTTATTAATACTTGTTTTTACCATTTAAATAAAAATTCACTTTGCATTAACCATGCCACGCTTATTTTTGCATCCTAAAAATAAATTATGAAAAAAATATTGTTTTTGATTGCTTTGATTGGAGGACCGTTTTTTGCAATGGCGCAGCCTGGTGCAGAATCAAAAGATACTTCCTGGAAAAATATTTTACGGGAATCGAACCCCAAGGTTAATGACCTGGTACATACCAAACTGGAGGTGAAGTTTGATTATGATAAAGCGTACCTGTACGGTAAGGCCTGGATAACTTTAAAACCGCATTTCTATAATACCGATTCTTTGTTGCTTGATGCAAAAGGGATGGATATTAAAGAAGTGTCCATAATGAAAGGCACAGCAAAATCTACATTAAAATATAATTATGACGGAATGGAGTTAAGAATTAACCTTGATAAAACTTACAAAGGAGGCGAAAACTATACCGTTTATATTGACTACGTAAGTAAACCAAACGAACTAAAAGTAAAGGGAAGTGCTGCAATAACCGATGCTAAAGGTTTGTATTTTATTAATCCTAAAGGAGAAGATAAAGATAAGCCCACACAAATATGGACACAGGGCGAAACTGAAGCAAACAGCGTATGGATGCCTACCATTGATAAGCCCAATCAAAGAACAACTGATGAAATTTATATGACGGTACCCGATAAATATGTTACACTTAGCAATGGTTTATTAATAAGCCAGAAGAAGAATCCTGACGGTACCAGAACTGATTACTGGAAAATGGATTTGCCACATGCACCTTATTTATTTTTTATGGGTGTTGGCGAATTTGCTGTTATTAAAGACAGTTACAAAGGAAAAGAAGTGAGCTATTATGTAGAAAAAGAATATGCACCTGTTGCCCGGGCCATTTTTGGCCACACACCAGAAATGATAAAATTTTATTCGGAAAAATTGGGCGTAGAATATCCCTGGCAGAAATATGCACAAATAGTAGGACGGGATTATGTTAGCGGTGCTATGGAAAATACAACTGCTACGTTACACCAGGAAAGTGCCTACCAAAATGCCCGGGAACTTGTAGATGGTGTGGGTTGGGAAAGTACCATTGCGCATGAATTATTTCACCAGTGGTTTGGAGATTTGGTAACCTGCGAAAGCTGGAGCCACATTACCGTTAATGAAAGTTTTGCCAATTACAGCGAAACTTTGTGGGATGAATATAAAAATGGGAAAGATGCCGGTGACGCTCAAAATTTTGGCGATATGCAGGGTTATTTGCAGGGGCCCGGTAACCCCGCAAAAGACCTGGTGCGTTTTCATTATGCGGATAAAGAGGATGTATTTGACGGTGTGAGTTACAATAAAGGAGGCCGCATTTTACACATGCTGCGTAATTATGTGGGCGATGATGCTTTCTTTAAATCTTTAAATAATTATTTAACCACCAATAAATTTAAAGCAGGCGAAGCCGGCTTATTGCGTTTGGCTTTTGAAGAAGTTACCGGCAAGGATATGAACTGGTTTTGGAACCAATGGTACTATGGCAGCGGGCACCCAATTGTAAAAATTGATTACAAATATGATAATAACAAAGCCATGGTAATTATTGAGCAAACACAAAAAACAGGTAAAGTTTTTCGCCTGCCTATTGCCATTGATGTTTACACCGGTGCCGCCAAAAAAAGATACAATGTGTGGGTTGAGAACAAAATTGATACATTCAGTTTTGATTACAGCAGTAAGCCCGACCTTATAAATGTTGATGCAGACAAAGTAATGCTTTGGATTAAAACTGATAACAAGACTGCTGAAAATTATGTGCACCAAATAAAATATGCACCACAATATTTGGACCGTAAAGAAGCGCTTGATTATTTTGATAAAAGCAAAATGCCGGAACTGACCAATGGTTTAACAGACAAATTTGCTCCGTTAAGAAGAAGTACAATTACGAAATTAGAATCTTCAAAAATTGCTGAGGATGCAAAAGTTATTGAAGCTATTGAGAAAATTGCCAATACAGATAAAGACAGGAGAACAAAAGCCGCTGCCATATCTTATTTAGCAAAAACCAGTAACGCAAAATACAAACCACTTTACGAAAAAAATATTACAGACAGCAGCTATTCTGTTGCAGGAGCAGCTTTGGAAGGATTAGTTGGTTTAGACCCTGCCAAATCTTATGAGCTTGCAAAAAAATTCAGCAAAGATGCAAAGGGCGGTTTGGGTGATGTGGTAAATGAAGTGATCATTAAAGAAGGCACCGAAGCTGATTTTGATTTTATTGCTGATCGTTATGCTGATATGCCACTAAGCGAAGAGAAATTAGGCGCTACAACTACTTTTGCTGGCTATCTTGAAAAAGTACAAAACATGGCCAATGTTAAAAAAGGAATTGACCTGATCATTAAATTCCGTAACGCTATTCCCGAGCAATACAGGAGTTTTACCGACCCTATGCTGATGGGTGGTTTAACCAAATTAGGAAAAGCAAAAGGAAAAGAAATTGAAGATTATATTGCCAAGGGAATGAAATAACGAGTTTAATTCTTAATAAAAAATGCCTCCAAAATCCGGAGGCATTTTTATTGAAATTATTATTATTTAAAAATGAGGTTAATTGAAAGTTGCAAACTTTTAACAGTACTTTTTTAAAAAAAAAATTTAAGTCTTTCAACATGGTAAAAGTATCGCAGTAAGGAATACCAAATGCCTCACAAACATTTGGTATAGGTATTCTCTTTTTACTATCAAGGTTTGCAATCTCACTTGTTACGAGCATACAATTATTTACTTTTGCATATGCCAATACCCAGGCATCTGCATTAGATTCATCCATAAATTCATCCTTTGCAATTCTAGTATATTGTGATTGAGAGTCAGCCCATTGTACCAAATCTGCGTAGCATTGAACAATACTTGATGTTTCAGTAGTATCAAAATAGTTTGCAAATTCTTTTATTGCCCACTCTTTTAATAAATCATCTCCTTCTTTTATTTCCTGGAAAACTTTATCTATACTGACAATTTTATTTTCATTACCGAATTCAACCAAAGCATCCCAAAATGGTTGAGCAAAATCAAAGGAATAATAAGTTCTTGCGGCTTGCATGAAAATATTCGCTTCAATTACATATGTTAATTCTGGTTCGGGCATTAATTATTTGTAACATTCTCCTTAATATATCTATCAAAAGAGCTTGGTTTTAACTTAGTTAACTTAAATGCGTCCCTATAAAGCATTTTATTCTGTTTAACAGCGTTATAAACTAATTTAAAGAACTCCCTACCAATTCTATAAGGTGCTGTATTATAAAAATCTCCTCCACTATCAGTTTTAATTGTTATTTCTGTAGAGGTTGTTTTAAAAGAATTATAAGCTTTTAGAAATTCATTTTTTGTTATTTTGTTGAGATCGAGCAATCTGCGAGCAATAACAATACGACTAACCTTAAATATTCTCGCTAAAACATCGTAATTATTTTCTACTCGTTCAAATTCTTTCAAGAGAATATCCTTAGGCACAAGGAATTCAGCAGTAACAGCATCGCAAAATTCTTCAATTGCATTATTCGCTGGCAATAGATCTGTAAAATCAAAAGACGCACTTTTTCCAATTAAAATATGAACAAGTTCATGTATTAATGTAAATATTTTACCACTAATAAAATCCTTACTATTTATGAATATAAATGGAGCATAATTATCATAAAGCACAAATCCCCTAAATTCATTAATATCGAGATTGCGGCTGGTGTTGTTATCTACGACTCCATTTATAACTACAAAAATTCCAGCAGCCTCGGCTCTATCTATAAGTAGTCTAAAAGCTTCTTTCCAAGTTGTTAAATTCTCAGTTACCGTCCAATTAGGTTGCAATTTTAGTATATCTCTAATCACATCTGCCGCTACTTCAATTTTTGTTTTTATAGAAATAGAATTTGCAAATGGCAGTGGGCTTCTAAAATCTTTTAAAATATCTTTTGCCCATTCTTGTCTTTGTTCTAAAGTCTCTATAGTGTCTAGTAATTCAGAACTAGGTTTGAAAGGATGAGCATTTAAAGTTCTATAATGAGTTATTGGATATTTTTTTACAGGGATTCTATCTAAAAAAAGTATCCAAAAGGAATATTAAAATAATTGGCTAAGTTGACTAACTGATTGAAGGTAGGCTTAGCATTATCTTCCTGCCACTCATTAAATCTGGGAAATTTATTTGCCACAGCATACGCTTTATCAGGCTGCTGCTCCATTAACTGATTAAGAATGTTTATGTTAAAATTTATTTGCATTGTGGTAAATGTTTTTCTGGTTATAAATCAGCAAAAGTTATACCTTGGCCTATATAAACCAGAAAGGTCACTAGAAAAATAACAGTTCTTTTAACGTAAACTAATGTTGGAAATTGCAGCGAACAATTACCAACTATAATTATCGAAGATAATATTAATATCGGATTGGAAAAATTAATGCCTGTGTCGGGGGTTCAAATCCCCCCACTTCCACAAAAGTCAAAAATCCGATATTTGGAAGTGTAGCTCAGTCTGGTAGAGCAGGGTACTCGAATTAAAAAGCCGTCCAAATTGGATGGCTTTTGCTATATTAAGAAATGATGATTGTTTAAACTCTTTTCAATTTTATTTTTGCCTCTACTACAAACTCTTTTGCTTACCAGCTCCCACTTGCCCCGCCACCACCAAAACTTCCGCCGCCAAAACCACCAAACCCGCCGGAGCTTCCACCACCACCGCCGCCCCATCCGCCGCCGCCTCTTCCACCGCCGCCAAGCAGGCTGCCTAAAATAAAAGGCATAGCGCCTCTTCTGCTCATGAAGGAACCACCTCCACCTTTGCCACCACTAAAAACAAGAAAAAGAATAATGGCGATAATGATAAAAATAAACCTGCCACTGCCCGACGACCCTTTTTTTCCATAATTTTCAGGGGCTGTATATTCTCCTTTTACTGCCTGTATAATGTCATCTGTACCTTCTTCAATACCGCGGTAATAATCATCGCCTTTAAAATTGGGAACAATTACATTATCAATAATGTGTTTTGCAGTTATATCAGGCAAAGCACCTTCTACACCGTAGCCCGTTGAAATATTTAATTTCCTGTCTCCTTTTGCAATTAGTAAAATAACACCATTATTCTTTTCTTTGCCGCCTACACCCCAGGCCCTGCCAAGCCTTACGTTAAAATCAGAAATATCATTACCATTTAAAGAGGGTATGATTACAACTGCAATTTGTGTAGAAGTGCTGTCGTTAAAAGCAACTAATTTATTTTCTAACGCCTGCCGTTGATCCGGGGTAAGCGTATTTGTAAAATCATTTACCAACTGTGATGGCTTCTGCGTAAGTAACTTTTCCAGGTCAAAAGATTGCTGTGAAAAAGAAACTAAACTTACTAACAGTGAAATAAATATAGAAAGGAATTTTTTCATTACTTGTTTTAAGGGACAATATGCTTTTATTGAGGTTACCTGCCAAACACTATTTCGTCAGGCAATTCATTTTTATCTTCTGTTGCTATGTATGGAAATTTTTCCTTTAAGGTTTCTCCTATCTGGGCGATACATTGCTCAATGCCATTGCTGATATTATCTTTTGTAAATTGGCCAAGCATATTTTTTACCGCAGCATTCCAATATGCATCGCCTGCTTTTTGATAAATACCCTGATCGGCAAACAAGGCCAGCTCCTTATGATCCATAGCAATGTACAAGAGCACGGCATTGCGATGAACAGTTTCCTGCATTTTTAATTTAAAGAAGATCTCGGATGCACGGTCAATAGCATCTACATAAGCATTTTTACTTTCTACATATATCCGTATTTCTCCACTGGTTTCTTTTTCGGCCAACCGTATAGCTTCTACAATTTGTGCTTTATCTTCTGCAGAAAAAAATTCTCTCTTTTTAAATAAAGAAAACATGGGGAATTTTTATAAAGCAGATGATCCATCTCACTGAAAGATGGATCATCTGCATACATGAATTTATTTTATATCAAACTTAATATCAGGGTTTTTTTCGCTGCCTGCTTCTGCTTTATAAAAAGGTTTTTCTTTAAACCCAAATAAGCCTGCCAGAATATTTTTTGGAAAGCGCTTTACTTTTAAGTTGTACCCTTCAATAGATTTATTATAATCCTGGCGGGCAACATTGATGCGGTTCTCTGTTCCTTCTATTTGTGTTTGAAAGTCGCGGAAAGCCTGCGTAGTTTTAAGATCGGGATATGCCTCAAAAGAAGCGATCAGCCTGCTGAACGACCCCTGCAGGTTTGCCTGTGCTTTTTGATAAGCTTCCAGTGAAGCCGGATCGTTGATATCTACATTAATGGAAGTGGCTTTAGCCCTGGCTTCAACCACCGCTGTTAAGGTAGATTTTTCAAAATTTGCCGAGGCTTCAACAGTTTTGATGATACTGCTGTATAGATCTGTACGGCGCTGGTAATTTGTTTCTACATTACTCCATACTTTTTTTACATCCTGGTCTGCGGTAACCAACCCATTATATCCGCTGCATCCCCAAAAACCGATGATAACAAGTATGCCGATCAAAACTAATAATCCTGTACGTTTCATATTTGTAATTTTAAGTTGTTTAGAACTTAAAATTAGCACATTTTTATTATACGGGGTATTATATTGATAACCGGATATTTTTTAAGCAAAAGCATTTGCCTTACATATCTTTTACCAAAATGCGAATGGTATGCGGGGCAACTTCGTCACCCCCAAAATAAGGAAATAACTGGTAGCGCTGAACCGTAATCCCCGCTTGGGACCTACTAAGTTTTACCAGTTTTTCATTTACGGTAAAAACATAATTAAGGCTATCGGAATTTATTGCGCAATTAATAATTTCGCCAATATTTACAGTACTTATTTCCTGGGAAAGCCTTTGCTTGTTGTTATAAGCGTAGGCATATAATCTTAATTTGCCATCGTTATAAGACCAGCCAATACGGGCACTGTTTACATGCGGGTCCTGCCCTTCAGTAAAGCCGTAAAGTTTATTAATATCATATTGGTTGAGCGGATCTAAACTGGTATAAATTGCAGAGCTGTCGAACTTTACCTTAAACAACATGGCAGCGGTGGTTAACGGTTTTACAGAAGATTTATCGCAAAAATGTTCCCCGGCTGCAATATTATATTCAACAAATATCTCTACCGGTGCTGTGGTGGCGGGCGGGTTGGCAGTTATGGTTTGTTCTTTTTTGCAGCTATTAATTATAATAAAAATTGCTAAACATAGAAAACTATACTTCATAGGGAATTAGGATTGCCAACATAACGTAAACCATAACCCAATTATTCTAAAATGTTGATAATAATAAAACCGGCATTTGAAATACCGGTTTTATTTATTAAACTCTAAAATTAATTATAAAAGGAATTTGTAAAGGAAATTAATCAGCAATAGCTTTTATTCCCGGCAATGCTTTTCCTTCAAAGTACTCTAACAAGGCTCCGCCGCCCGTACTTACATAGCTTACTTTACCGGCTAAGTTAAATTTATTAACTGCTGCCACGCTATCGCCACCACCAACCAAACTGAATGCGCCATTGGCCGTTGATACTGCAATTGATT
The DNA here is from genome assembly GCA_031410355.1 of Chitinophagaceae bacterium. Lineage (GTDB taxonomy): Bacteria > Bacteroidota > Bacteroidia > Chitinophagales > Chitinophagaceae > Ferruginibacter. The sequence continues at coordinate 8,588 of JANNYY010000071.1, forward strand.
CAGCAACAGCTTTTGTGCCGGCCTGAAATTTTTCCATTTCAAAAACACCCATGGGGCCATTCCACAAGATGGTTTTTGATTTGCCTATTATTTCATTAAAAATACCACATGCTTTTGGGCCAATATCCAGTCCCATCCAGCCATCGGGTATCGCATCGCTGGGACGAATTTCTGTTTTTGCATCAGCAGCAAATTTATCAGCAATAACAGAGTCTTCTGGCAAATGAATGCTTACATTTTTTTGTTTGGCCTTTTCTAAAACATCTAAAGCAGTTTGCAGGCGTTCTTCTTCACATAAAGAGGAGCCAATTTTACCGCCCCTTGCTTTTATGAATGTATATGCCATACCTCCACCTATAATAATGTCGCTTGCTCTTTCTAACAGATTTTCAATGATGAGAATCTTATCTGAAACCTTTGCACCTCCTATTATTGCACAGAATGGCTTTTCAGCTTTATGCAAAACTTTTTCGGCGTTTAATACTTCTGCTTCCATCAATAAGCCAAACATTCTTTTATCTTCAGCAAAAAATTTTGCAATTACAGCCGTTGATGCATGTGCCCGGTGTGCCGTACCAAAAGCATCATTTACATATACATCGCCCAGCTTGCTTAATTTTTCGGCAAAAGCTTCATCACCTTTTTCTTCTTCTTTGTGAAAACGAAGGTTTTCAAGCAATAACACTTCTCCCTGTCTTAACATAGATGCAGTGAGATTTGCCTGTTCACCTATACAATCATTGGCAAAAAACACCCTTGTACTACCATCGCCTAAACTTGGATTAGTATGCCCCACATTAAGTAAACTGTAAAGCGGATTTACAAGGTGTTTCAATGAATATTTATCTTCCCGACCGTCTTTAGGCCTGCCAAAGTGGCTCATTAGTATTACACTGCCTCCATCTGCCAGTACTTTCTTTATAGTTGGGATGGTAGAGGTAATGCGGGTATCATCGGTGATCTTAAAATCTGCATCCAGCGGAACATTAAAATCAACACGTATAAGGGCTTTATGGCCGGCAAAGTTGAAGTTTGAAAATTTGCTCATAATTAAATTGTGATTTCTACAAGTTGTTGATTTGTTTTAGAAAGTATTTTTATTGCTTCTGCAAAATGATTGTCGAAAATTTCTCTGAGTTTTTTATTAGTTACGTTGCCAACATTCATGTATAAAACTTTGGGCAAGTCACCAGGTAAGTCTGTCAGTTCAACAAAGTCATAATCTTTTGTGGTGATGATTACAACAGAAGCGTTTGCAGCAGCTTTTTTAAATATTTCGTAATCTGTTGTGGTTGCAAAATTTAATTCCTTAAAAGTTTTTGCTTTAAGATTATAATCCTCTTTTATCCATACGGCCAATGTATCGGGAAGGTTTATATCAATCCAAAATTCAAATGAATCAGGCCGCATTATTATTTATTCTTATTACCGGATGATTTATTTTTTTTGAAGCATACAACAGCGATGCTTTAATATCGTCATTTTCAAGAAACGAAAAAGTATCCAACAATTCCTTTTCAGTCATCCCTGCTGCCAGATAACCTAATACATCAGCAACCTGAAAACGTAATCCTCTAATTGTTGGCCTTCCGCCCATTAATCCGGGAATTACAGTGATCCTTTTTAATAATTCAGTTTCCATAACCTATAATTTATGACTGTGAAGATACTAAAGATAAGGTCTTTACGCAAAAAGAGGCTTTCCAAAAAATGGAAGCCTCTTTTCAGCTTTAATATCTATTTTACTTACCATCTTGCTGTATTTAAGAAGACGATTGTAACGACACCTTATTTTATCAATCCTGCAAAATGATGTACCGTACGTACCAACTGAGATACATAGCTCATTTCATTATCGTACCAGCTAACCGTTTTAACCATCTGCTTATCGCCCATGGTCATCACTTTTGTTTGTGTTGAATCAAATAAAGAACCGAAACGGATACCAATAACATCGCTGCTTACAATTTCATCTTCGTTATAACCAAAACTTTCGTTGCTGGCAGCTTTCATGACAGCATTAATTTCTTCTGTTGTAACAGTTTTTGCTAAAATTGAATACAACTCGGTAACAGAACCCGTAATAACAGGAACCCTTTGTGCACCCCCATCTAATTTTCCTTTCAGCTCAGGCAAAACCAAACCTATGGCTTTGGCAGCACCGGTACTGTTAGGCACAATGTTGGCAGCAGCAGCTCTTGCCCTTCTTAAATCACCTTTGGGATGTGGAGCATCTAAAGTATTCTGATCGTTGGTATAAGCATGAATGGTACTCATGATACCTGTAAGAATAGTGAAATTATCATTAAGCGTTTT
>JANNYY010000072.1:0-7644 GCA_031410355.1 Chitinophagaceae bacterium
ATCATCAGGTTATCGTACAAAAAATCGGCCCGGTAAGTATTATTGGCAATAATGCCGCCCACTTTTGCGGCAGCCAAAAATACATACTGTGGCTTTTCTTTGCTGAAAAATTGCTCTACGGCTGCCTGGTTACGCAGGTCAAGTTCTTTTGAGCTGCGGTAAACAAAATTTGTAAATCCCCTTGTTACTAATACTTTTAAAATGGCAGACCCGACCATACCGGTATGCCCTGCAATATAAATTTTATCTGTCTTGTTCATCATTACTAAACTATGTAAAAAACCAGGTTCAGTTCTTATTAAAAAAATGTGAAGGTAAACGGATATTAGTTTAAAGTCAAATAGAAAGAGATGGAATATCTTTTTTGACAAAAGTTGGATAAATGAAGTAATGCCATGATATTTGTTTAACAGTGGTTTCATTATCCTCCAAAGCAAAATAACAATACTCAAAAAAAGCAATGCTTAAAACTTATTTTTCGCTACTCCCCATTTTAATTTCAATAACAGCCTTTAGCCAAAACATAATTGGCAATTGGGAAGGGGCATTACAAATACAGGGAACAGAAATTCCTATTGTATTTCATATCAGTATAGACAGTTCGGGTAAATACAACGCTACATTCGACAGTCCCAAACAAAAAGCTTTTAACCTGGCCTGCAGCGAAGTTATTTTAAAAGCAGACAGTGTGATATTGATGATGCAAATAATAAAGGGAAAATATGCAGGACAACTGAATGAAAGCAAAAAAATGTTATTAGGTACCTGGAGCCAGGGCGCTGCTTCATTTCCATTGACGATGAAAAAAACAAGCGATGCGGTAACTATTAAAGAGATCAAACGTCCCCAAACCCCTAAACCGCCTTTCCCATATAAATCGGAAGATGTAGAATATGATAATGCAGATAAAAGCATTCATTTTGGCGCAACATTTACTGTGCCTTTGCCCGATCCGAATGTAAATTATTTCAGGGCGCCTGTTTATCCAACTGTTTTACTAATTACGGGAAGCGGTAAACAAGACCGGGATGAAACCATTTTTAATCACAAATCTTTTGCAGTTATTGCCGATTATTTAACGCGGCAGGGTATTGCTGTTTTAAGGGTTGATGACCGGGATATGGGAAAGACCACCGGTAATTTCAAAACCGCTACTTCGGCTGATTTTGCAAAAGATGTGGAAGCAGGAATAGATTATTTAAAAAGCCGGGAAGATGTAGATGTTAATAATATAGGTTTACTGGGGCACAGTGAAGGCGGCATGATTGCGCCTTTTGTTGCAGCAAAAAGAAAGGAAGTAAATTTTATTGTTTTGCTTGCGGGGCCCGGCGCTAAGATCAGTGAACTTATGGAGCAGCAAAGTGTGGATGTGGCTGCTGCAGCAGGTGTATCAAAAAAATACCTGGAAAAATACAGGCTGTTATACCGGCAACTGGTTAATTCAATTGTACATGAACCTGATACTGCAATTGCTTTTAATAAAGCCCTTATGGTTTTTAATGACTGGCAAAAAGATAAAAACATTTTTCTTGTAAAAGCCACAACCGGTGTATCAGATGAGAAAACAAAGACCAAATTTCTAAAAACATTTGTTAACCAACTTAGTACACCCTGGTTCAATTATTTTTTAAAATTTGATCCGGCTGAATATCTTACCAAATTAAACTGCCCTGTACTGGCATTAAATGGCGAAAAGGATATACAGGTATCGGCAAAACAAAATTTAGATGCCATAAAAGCGGCATTAGAAAAAAGCCACAATAAAAATTTTAAAACAATTGAAATGCCCGGTTTAAATCATTTATTTCAGCACTGCAAAACCTGTACGGTAGATGAATATGCTGACCTGGAAGAAACTTTTGACACAGAAACGCTGAAGATAATTGGAGACTGGATAAAAACCGGGCGCTTTAACTAACAAAACCCCCGGCTTTTAACCGGGGGTTTATCAACTTAAAACTCAACCATCATTTTTTTATTTTACGCTCCACTTCCAGCTCGCCATTGCTGTAGCATTTTAACTTTAAAGCCTGGCTTTGATTTGAAACAGTAACATAGTATCTTGTTACTCCTTCAAAAGTTAACTCTACTACAGGTTTTTCAACACGGTATCCCTCATACTTTTCGGCAATGGCAAGCGAAATGCTCAGAGGCATCTGCTCTGCCGGAATACGCCTGGAGGTGCCAACCAATTCGCCCTTTTCGGTGTAGGCTGCATCAACATTTACATTGTTAAGTGTAAATGAGGCAAAATAAAAATCATTCGATCTTTCCCAGCTTACCTGGCTGGCTTTGGAAAAATCATTTTCAAAAGCCGCTTTTACCAGCGGTGTAACTTTTTCCGGCTCACCTGCAATTGAGGTGCCGGCCAACAGCAATACGATTGCTGTTAAAACGATCTTGAACTTTTTCATAACTATACTTTTTTTTGTTTACAATAACTGCCTCATGACTGGCAGCTTTAATTTCAACATAAAAGTAACAATGCGTTTTTTCCGGTAAGGCTAAAAAGTACCCACAACATTAAAAAAGGTTAATAGTATTACAGGCGGTAATAAAATGCCATTTATAAAAACCACTACATTGCTTTAAACCCATTGTAATTCAATAGGTGTAATTTCTTCTTAAAAAAAATATAAAAAATGATTTGGTTTTGTTAAAAAGTGAAAGCGGCATTAACTATTCATTAATTGCATAACCACTGCATACCCTTGTAAAACCTGTATTAAACTAAGTACCTTTATCTCCGTATGAATTACCTGGCCCATGCATATCTTTCCTTTAATAATCCCCAAATACTGGTGGGTAATATGATCAGCGATTATGTAAAAGGTAAAAAACAATTTGATTATCCCATCCTTGTGCAAAAAGGGATCAGTCTGCACCGGGCAATAGATAATTTTACAGATACCCATGCCGCCACCCATCGGCTTAAATCTTTTTTCAGGCCGCAATACCGGTTGTACAGTGGTGCATTTGCTGATGTGGTTTACGACCATTTTTTGGCCAATGATGCAAATGCATTTAACACGCCGGCAGAATTGAAGCAATTTGCATCAGCCACCTATCAAATGCTGGAACCATATTTTGAATTATTTCCACTACCGTTTCAAAAAATGTTTCCCTATATGAAGGAACATGACTGGCTTTACAATTACCGGCATACATGGGCCATTGAAAAGAGTTTTGGCGGCCTGGTAATGCGTGCTGCTTATCTTACCGAATGTAAAATAGCATTTGATCTTTTTAATGAACATTATACTGCCATGCAGGGTTGCTATGCTGATTTTTTTCCTGATTTAAAAAAATTCACCATCAGTCAGTCTGATGAATTATTACACAGTTGATTTCATTATCTTTAAATAAAAAAGTATGAAGTTTTTGATCTTACAGATTACCTTTCTTTGTTTTTCTTTTATGAACCTGCAGGCACAAACAGTATTACCCCCATTGGATAAGTCGCCCATGGATATGAGTTATTATCCCGACCAGTACCCTGTACTAAAAATTCAGGATAAAATAACAGAACCGCTTGTGGCAAGGGTTATATACAGCCGGCCTCAAAAAAACGGGCGTGTAATTTTTGGCGAACTTTTGGAATATGGAAAAGTTTGGCGCCTGGGTGCCAATGAAGCAACCGAAATTGAATTTTACAGCGATGTTAAGATCAATGATATAAAAGTGAAAAAAGGACGTTACACCATGTATGGCATCCCCAATATAGAAAAATGGACGATCATCATAAATAAAGAAACCGATACCTGGGGATCTTTTAAATACGATGAAAAAAATGACCTGCTGCGTATGGATGTGCCGGTACAAAAGCAAACAGCAATAAGGGAAGAGTTTGTGATGGTATTTGAAAAAACAGAAACAGGCGCCGGTTTAATTATTGCCTGGGATGATGTAAAACTTAATTTACCGATTGTATTTTAATTAACTTAACCATGCTTGCAAAAAAAAGATTTTCAATTGTTGTATTTTTATTCTCGCTGGCTTTATTTACTGCCTGCCGGCAAAAGACAAATACGGTGCCCGGTGAAACCCAAACTATGCGTATCCCGGTATCTGTTAATGACAGTATAACTTTATCCATTGATAAGTCGCCCATGGATATGATCTATTTTCCGGACGATTATCCAAAACAAAAAATGCTCACACCTGATCTTGCCAATCCTGTGGCCAGAGTTATTTATAGCAGGCCACAAAAAAACGGGAGAATCATTTTTGCAGACTCGTCTATCACACAAAATGTAATTCAACAATATGGCCAGGACTGGCGGCTTGGGGCAAATGAAGCCACCGAGATAGAATTTTTTAAGGATGTTGCCATTAACGGAAAAAAAATTGCAGCCGGCCGCTATATTATGTACTGCATACCTTATCCCGGTAAATGGAAAATTATTTTTAATGAAAACCTGTATAGCTGGGGCCTGCATATTGATAAAACAAAAGACATAGCCGAAATTGAATTACCTGTTACTAAAAATAATATACAGATCGAATATTTCACCATGCTATTTCAAAAATCAGCTTATGGTTGCAACCTCCTGATGGCCTGGGGCGATATGAAGGTGGTTTTACCTGTTACCTTTAACTAACATTTTTCATCTGCATCAGTTAATTTTTTTGTTGATATTTACACCATGTGTGGAATTGCAGGTATATTATTAAAGTCCGTTAATACATTGGCACCGGTGCATTTAAAAAAAATGACCGACAGCATTGCCCATCGTGGGCCTGATGGCGAAGGCCATTGGAGTAATAAAAAAAATACGGTTCATTTAGGCCACCGGCGGCTTTCTATTATTGACCTAAGCAAAAATGCGGCGCAACCCATGAGTTTTGCCAACAGATATCAAATTGTATATAACGGTGAAATATACAATTACATTGAGATCAGGTCTTTTTTACGAAACAAGGGCTATAGTTTTAACACCCAATCCGATACGGAAGTAATACTGGCTGCTTATGATTATTGGAAAGAAAAATGTTTACAGCAGTTTGATGGGATGTTTGCCTTTGCAATCTGGGATGATAAACAGGAAAAACTTTTTGCAGCCCGTGATCGCTTTGGAGAAAAACCATTTTATTATTACGAAGACGAAAGTCATTTTATTTTTGCCAGCGAAATGAAAGCGCTTTGGGCAATAGGTATTGAAAAGAATATTGACAATAAAATGCTGCTCAATTATCTCACACTTGGCCATGTACAAAACTGCATAGATAAGGAACAAACATTTTTTGAAGATATTTATTCGCTTCCGCCATCGCATTACCTGGCGTATGAACCTGGTGCAGACCATCTTTCAACCATCAATAAATACTGGAGATTAAATAAAGAAATAAAAATTGAAATTTCTGCATCTGATGCTGTTGATAAATTTACTGACCTCTTTACAAATTCGGTAAAAAGAAGGTTACGCAGTGATGTAGTTTTAGGAACAAGTTTAAGCGGGGGCCTGGACAGTTCTGCGATAGCTTATAGCATTGACCAATTACAAAAAAATAAGAGCAACGGAAAAAAAACCAGCCTGTTACATACTTTTTCTGCTGTATTCCCGGGATTTGAAAACGATGAATCAAAATACATAAAATCAGTTGCAGAAAATTTCAATATAGATAATTATCAAACTCACCCAACATCAGGCGAACTTATAAATGATTTTGAAAAAATTTGTTTTCACCAGGAAGAACCCTTTCAGTCATCAGCCATATTTGCCCAATACAAAGTATTTGAACTGGCAAAACAACATCATGTAAAAGTTTTATTGGATGGCCAGGGCGCTGATGAAATTTTAGCCGGTTACACAAAGTATATACACTGGTACCTGCAGGAAGTGCTGAGCAGGCACCGGTTAGGCTCTACACAAATGGAAAGAAATGCTTTCCGAAAAAACGATATGCCGTTTCGCTGGGATATAAAAAACCTGGTGGCAGCTTTTCTTCCGGCACATGCTGCTATGCAGTTAGAAAAAAATGAATACCATAAAACTATACAGCATCCTACGATCAGTCAGGAATTTTTGCAATTATCTGCCGGCCGCGATTGGGAAGGCATCCATAAACCCATTGTTACAAAACTGAACGATATCCTGCACTTCAACACCACCGAAATGGGACTGGAAGAGCTTCTTCGTTTTGCAGACAGGAACAGCATGGCACATGGAAGAGAAGTGCGGTTACCATTTTTAAATCACGAACTGGTAGAGTTTGTTTTTTCTCTTCCTGCTGAATTAAAAATGAAGGATGGCTGGACCAAATATTTATTACGCAAAGCCATGGATAAAAAATTGCCTGATGAAATTGTGTGGCGTAAACAAAAAATTGGTTTTGAACCTCCGCAAAAAATTTGGATGGAAGACCCTGCCTTGCAGGACTACATGCATGAAGCAAAAAAGAAGCTGGTGAATGCAGGCATTCTTATAAAAAAAGTGCTGGAAAAAAAAATTGAACCCCTGGCAGCGCATGCCGATAAAAACTACGACTGGCGATACCTTTGTGCCGCACATATAATTTGATTTGCAAATCACTATTATTTGCTCACCTTTGCAACGCATAAATTATCAATTTAAAATTACAATACAAATGAAGCTTGCTACAAAATTTATTCATGCCGGTGCAGAGCCTGACCCAAGTACAGGCGCTATCATGACTCCTATTTATCAAACCAGTACGTACGTACAGGAAGCGCCCGGAAAAAACAAAGGTTATGAGTATGCCCGCTCTCAAAACCCTACCCGTAAAGCACTGGAAGATGCTTATGCCATTATTGAAAATGCAAAATTTGGTTTGGCTTTCAGTAGCGGTGTTGCAGCAACGGATGCAGTTATAAAATTATTAAACCCCGGAGATGAAGTTATTGCAGCCAATGATATGTATGGCGGCAGCTACCGTTTATTTACAAAAGTTTGGGAACGCTATGGCATTAAATTTATTTATGTTGATACTACTGATGTTGGCATTGTAAAAGCTGCGGTTACCGGCAACACAAAATTAATATGGATTGAAACGCCAACCAATCCGTTAATGAACATCAGTGATATTGCTGCCATTGCAACAATTGCAAAAGCAGCCAATGCATTACTATGTGTTGATAATACTTTTGCCTCGCCTTATTTACAAAATCCTTTAGACCAGGGTGCTGATATCATCATGCATTCGGCAACTAAATATCTGGGCGGGCACAGCGATGTAATACAGGGCGCATTAATGATGAACGATGTTGCCCTAAGGGAAAAATTATATTTCATTCAAAAAAGCTGCGGTGCGGTACCCGGCCCAATGGATTGCTTTTTGGTGCTGCGGGGAATTAAAACCCTTCATGTACGTATGAAACAGCACTGCGAAAACGGTGAAAAGATTGCTCATTGGCTTCGCAATAATGCTAAAGTAGCGAAAGTGTACTGGCCCGGTTTTGAAGACAGTGCAGGTTATGCTGTTGCCAAAAAACAAATGCGTGGTTTTGGCAGTATGATAAGTTTTGAATTGAAGGATGAAAGGATAGAAGCTGCCAACAAAGTTTTATCATCAACACATTTATTTTCGCTGGCTGAAAGTTTGGGTGGTGTTGAATCGCTCATCAATCACCCGGCAACTATGACACACGCCAGTATTCCTAAGGAAGAAAGGATTAAAAACGGC
>JANNYY010000073.1:0-10516 GCA_031410355.1 Chitinophagaceae bacterium
CAGATCCTGCTGTAATCCCCACAGGGCATAGCTTTGGTCCTTGGTGTCATCAATGCCCTTGCGTATAAAATACCTGCCGTTTGTATGCTGATGTACCTGGGCGTAATGGCCGGTAGAGATGAAATCGCAGTTCAATGCATCGGCTCTTTTCATAAGGGCCCGCCATTTAATATGGGTGTTGCACATTACACAAGGATTGGGCGTGCGGCCGGCAATGTATTCATCCACAAAATTTTCAATTACAAAATCGCCAAACTCTTCCCTGATGTCTAAAATAAAGTGGGGAAATCCATGCTGTACGGCTGCCTGGCGGGCATCGTTAAAACTGTCTAAGTTGCAGCAACCGGTTTCTTTTTTACCAGTGGTACCTACGCTGGCCGCATAATCCCATGTTTTCATAGTAATGCCCACTACTTCATAACCCTGCTTATGAAGCATTAATGCCGCAACGGTACTGTCTATACCGCCGCTCATAGCCATTAAAACTTTTCCTTTTTTGCTCATATTTTTTTCTCCGGCGCAAAGATACGGCTTAGTTAATAGTTGATGGTTGATGGGTAATAGCCGGGGCTTCTCATTTCGGGAATTTTTATAATAGCGCCTGTTGAAAACAATGAACTATCAACTATTAACCATCAACCAATTTGCCTTAATTTGCAGCCATGCAGCAATATCTTGATTTAGTAAAACATATTATTGATACCGGTACCGATAAAAGTGACAGAACCGGCACCGGCACCAGGAGTGTTTTTGGTTACCAGGTGCGTTTTAATTTAGCCGATGGGTTTCCATTAGTCACAACAAAAAAATGTCATCTTAAAAGTATTATTTACGAACTGCTCTGGTTTTTACAGGGCGATACCAATATCAGGTATTTAAAAGAACATAATGTAAAAATTTGGGATGAATGGGCTGATGAAAACGGCGATCTTGGCCCGGTGTATGGAAAACAATGGCGTAGCTGGAGTGGTGCAGATGGTGTAGAAGTTGACCAGGTAAAAGAACTTATATATACATTAAAAACAAACCCCGACAGCAGGCGCATGATCATCAGTGCATGGAATGTGGCTGAGTTGCCAAAGATGAAGCTGATGCCCTGTCACTGTTTGTTTCAGTTTTATACCACACCCCCTAACCCCCTGAAGGGGGAAACTAAAGGCAGGTTATCATGTCAATTATACCAGCGTTCAGCAGATGTGTTTCTTGGTGTACCTTTCAACATTGCATCTTATGCCTTATTAACGATGATGATTGCACAGGTTTGTGATATGGAACCGGGGGAGTTTGTGCATTCATTTGGCGATGTGCATTTGTACAATAATCATTTTGAGCAGGCTAACCTTCAATTAACAAGAACAGCTTTTCCTTTACCGCAAATGAAAATTAATGCTGCGGTAAAAGATATTTTTGATTTTAAGTTTGAAGATTTTGAGTTAGTTAATTATCAAAGCCACCCTGCAATTAAGGCTCCGGTGGCTGTTTAACCCCCCAACCCCCTGAAGGGGGAGTTAAGAGTAAGATGGTTTTGGAGAATGCTTTTTGTGCAAACGTGGGATTATAAAAATAAAAAAAGTAAAAGATAATTAATGAGTGAGATGAATAAAAATTCAGAGTCTTTAAATCCCCCCTTGGGGGGTGGGGGGGCCGTAAGTTTATTGGTTGCGGCAGCAGAAAATAATGCCATAGGTAAAAACAACCAGTTACTATGGCATTTGCCCAATGATCTGAAATTTTTTAAAAATACCACATGGGGCATGGCGGTTATAATGGGACGTAAAACTTATGAATCGGTAGATAAACCGCTGCCCGGCCGTTTTAATATTGTTATAACCCGCCAGGCAGATTGGAAAGCAGAAGGTGTAATAGTAGCCGCTGATTTACATGATGCTTTACAAAAAGCGGCCGAAACAAATTGCAACGAAATATTTGTTATTGGCGGTGGCGAAATTTATAAGCAGTCTTTAGAAATTGCCGATAAAATTTACATGACCCGTGTGCATGCAAGCTTTGATGCGGATACTTTTTTTCCTGAAATAGACGAAAACAAATGGCAGTTAACAGCCAACCAGGATTTTCCTGTGGATGAAAAACATGCGTATGCCTATTCATTTCAAACCTGGGAAAGGAAATGACATTTGCAATAGAATATTATTCGTATTTCTTTTTCGGATTTTACCTCAATGTTTATATCCTTATTACAATATTGTTACTTATAGGAACATTGGTTTTAAAAAATAAGTATCAGGCAGAGGCTTACAATCTCTTGTATGTATTCAATACTATCGCTGCATGGAGTTGCCTGATGATGTTATTTTATTTTCTGGGTGAATTATTCTATGCCTGGTATGGGCAGAATCCATATGAATGGTATGCTTTTAAGACTGGGGGTGAAAAAATTTCGTGGCCACTATTTTATTTAGAAATTATTGGTATCCATTTTATTGGCCTGCTTTTCTTTATTCGGAGGTTACGTGTAAAACGTCTTTTTATAATATTATTTATACTTTTATTGAATATGGGGGTCTTTAAAGGTGTATTTTATACTTTGAGTGATGCGAATAAAGCACCTTTTTGGTCCTTAAATTTTTTTGAAGTGTACAATCAAAGTATACTCATGTATTTAATGGTTATTTTATTGATAGCTACTCTTTATGTAATTGCATGGAAGAGAAATAAACTTCCATATACTTCAGTATTTTTAAAATAACCATGTACAGCAAATTTCAATTAGCTAAAAAGTATCTCTACTACTACCTTACCGCCTCAAGCGGAAAAGGCCACGGTATTCATTCTCCCTTTGTATTTGATTTTATTAAAAATGTATTGCGTGATAAAAAGAAATATGCATATTATCCCATTATAGAAAAAGGAAGACAACAACTGCTAAAGCAAAAGGGCCGGATAGAAGTGGAAGATTTTGGCGCAGGCTCTGCAATCATCAAAACAAATAAAAGGGTGGTGGCTGATATGGCAAGGTCATCTTTAAAGCCGGCAAAGTATGCACAATTATTATTCAGCATAGTAAATTATTATAAACCTAAAACCATACTGGAGCTTGGTACTTCATTCGGCATCACAACCTCGTACCTGGCTGCCGGCAATGCAAAAGCAAACGTTTATACAATTGAGGGTTCGCCGGCCATTGCAGCCATTGCTACAAATACTTTTAAACGTGTGGGCCTGAAAAATATTCAATTAACCCAAGGCAATTTCAACAATATTTTACCTGAACTCTTAACAAAACTCAAAACCATTGACCTTGCTTTTATTGATGGCCACCATCTTAAAGATCCAACCCTTGATTATTTTCAACAACTGCTAAAACATTCAACTGTATCAACTATTTTAATTTTTGATGACATACACTGGAGTGCCGAAATGGAATCCGCATGGGCTATTATTATACAGCATCCTGCTGTAACACTCAGCATCGACCTGTTTTTTATTGGCATTGTTTTTTTTAATCCTGATTTTAATCATAAACAACACTTTACAATCCGTTTTTAACGGTTCAATTGAGATAAATTATACCCAACTTTAAAATCTTCAGTTCCTCTTTAGGCCTGTCCCGATTTTTTCGGGAGGTTAGGGGCAATTTTTCTTACATTTGCCGCAATTAATAAACTATGATAATTGGCGTTTTAAAAGAACCTTCTCCCGAAACAAGAGTCTCTTTATTACCGGAACATATTGCCATCCTTAAAAAATGGAACGTAGATATTTGTGTGGAAAATAATGCCGGTGTTACCGCTTTTGCCAATGATGAAAAATATACCGACGCCGGCGCAACAGTAAAATCGAGAAATGAAGTTTTGCAAAGCAGTGAAATCATCCTGAGTATAAATGCTCCCGAAACATCTGACATCGAACATTTAACATCGAACATTTTACTTGGTGTTTATCAGCCTTTATTTAATACAACCCTTATGAAAGAGCTTGCAGCAAAGGGTTTAACTGTTTTTAGTATGGATATGCTGCCCCGTACCACCCGTGCCCAAAGCATGGATGTTTTAAGCAGCCAGGCAAATATTGCCGGTTACAAAGCCGTATTGCTTGCCGCTAATTTATTTCCCAAATATTTTCCCATGTTTATGACGGCTGCAGGTAGCATACCCCCGGCCAAACTTTTAATTCTAGGTGCAGGTGTTGCAGGACTGCAGGCCATTGCAACCGGCCGCAGGCTGGGCGCTGTAGTGGAAGTTTTTGATACCCGCCCGGCGGTTAAAGAAGAAGTGATGAGCCTGGGTGCAAAATTTATTGAAGTGGAAGGCGCTGCAGATGCCAGCAAAGCAGGTGGTTATGCAGTTGAACAAACTGAAGATTTTATGCAGCGGCAAAAAGCAAAAATTGCTGAAAGCGTTGCCAAAGCAGATATCATTATTACCACTGCACAAATACCCGGCAAAAAAGCACCCATATTAATTACTGCGGAAATGATAGCAGCCATGAAAAACGGTTCCATCATTATTGACCTTGCAGCGGCTACCGGTGGCAATACCGGTTTTACAAAAAATGAAGAGACGGTAATTCATAATGGTGTAAGCATTGTTGGTGATTCAAATTTAGCCGCCACCATACCCAGCGATGCCAGCAAATTATATGGCAAAAATATTTTAAACTTTTTACAACTGATGATTGATAAGGAAGGTAAATTTAATTTGAATTTTGAAGATGACCTGGTAAAAGGAACCTGCGTGGTGCATGGTGGAGAGATTACGAATGAAAGGGTAAAAGAAGTAATTGGGAATTAGGAATTGGGATTTAGGTGAAGCTCCCTGACGGTTGCAAACCTGTAGGGGGTTGAAACCTATAACCTTTAAAAGATTTTTTTAAAATTTAATAAATGGAAAATATTCTGAATTTTATTTCCGATAATCAACAGATCATCTACATCGTCATCCTGATGATATTTGTTGGTATTGAAGTGATAGGCCGTGTGCCCAGTGTATTGCACACACCTTTAATGAGTGGTGCCAACGCCATTCATGGTGTGGTTGTAATTGGGGCTATCATTGTTATGGGCAAAGCAGAAACAGATAATTACCTGGCATTGATCCTCGGGTTTTTGGCTGTGGTGCTGGGCACTTTAAATGTGGTTGGCGGGTTTGTGGTTACCGACAGGATGCTGGAGATGTTTAAGAAGAAAAAATAACACGAATTACTGATAACACGAATTTTTCGAATTACACTAATTACACGAATTTTTCGACTTTGCGTTTCTTTGCTCCTTTGCGTAAAATAAAAAAATAAATGGAATCTATACTTACAATTTGTTACCTCATTGCCTCGGTAACATTTATTATGGGGCTTAAAATGTTATCAAATCCGGTTAGCGCACGCAGGGGTAATTTGCTGGCAGCATTCGGTATGGGGATAGCTATATTGGGCACTATATTTTTATACAGTGATAAGGAAACCGGCGAAAAGCTTGGTAATTACGCCTGGATATTTGGCGGCTTATTGGTTGGTGGCATTGCAGGCGCACTGGCAGCAAAAAAAGTAAAGATGACGGCCATGCCCGAGATGGTAAGTATGTTCAATGGAATGGGTGGTGCCTGTGCAGCATTAATTTCTGCTGCAGAGTTTTATCATATTTACAAACTGCACGAAGGTTCTCCCAATACGCCTTTTGCTGATATAGTTTCTGTAGGCACATATGTAACCATTGCAGCAGGTGCCATCATTGGTACCATTTCTTATACCGGCAGTATTATTGCCTGGGGCAAATTAAACGGCAGGGTAAAAGATTTTTCTTTTAAAGGACAGCATATCGTAAATATGATCGTGCTGCTGTTAACCATAGCCGCAGCGGTTTTTGCCTACCACTCAACACTGGGCAATATTTACCTGCCATTTATCCTGATCGGTTTATTCGCATTTATTTACGGGGTATTATTTGTGATGCCCATTGGCGGCGCCGATATGCCCGTGGTAATTTCTTTACTCAATTCTTTTACCGGGGTAGCAGCAGCCTGTGCCGGATTTTTGTATGATAACAAAGCCATGCTCACGGGTGGTATTTTGGTTGGCGCTGCCGGTACATTACTCACCATGCTCATGTGCAAGGCCATGAACCGGTCGCTTACCAATGTGCTTATCGGTTCGTTTGGCGGCAACAAAACAAATGCGGTTGCCGGCAACCAGGCACAGGGCCATTATAAAGAAATAAGTTTGGCCGATGCGGCCATGATCATGGCTTATGCAAACAAGGTAATGATCGTTCCGGGCTATGGCCTGGCGGTAGCACAGGCACAGCACACCTGTCATGAGCTGGAAAAAATACTGGAAGAAAAAGGCGTGCAGGTAAAATACGCCATACACCCTGTAGCTGGCCGTATGCCCGGCCACATGAATGTGTTGCTGGCAGAGGCAGATGTGCCTTACGAAAAATTGCTGGAGATGGAAGATGCCAATGATGAATTTAAAACCTGCGATGTAGTGCTGATACTTGGTGCCAATGACGTGGTAAACCCTGCTGCAAAAAACGATCCCGCCTCACCCATTTATGGTATGCCCATACTGGAAGTAGAACTCGCCAAAAATGTTATCGTAAACAAACGCAGTATGAAACCCGGTTATGCCGGTATTGAAAATGATCTCTTCTTTCAACCCAAAACAAGTATGTTGTTTGGCGATGCAAAAAAAATGTTGCAGGACCTGCTGGGAGAAATTAAGAATCTGTAATTTCAGCACTCAATCATAAAACTGCTATCATGCCAAAACTAATCGCCTGCATCATTGCAGCATCCTGCCTGTGTATGTCTGCCACTGCACAAAAGATAATGGGCTTTACCGAAGCCAATGCTGCCAAACAAATAGACTGGGAAAAACAATTTGATGCACAACTCAAAGCATCAAACCAGGATGAGTATATGAAATTCCTTACGTCGCATCCGCATCATGTGGGCAGCCCGCAGGACAAAGCCAATGCAGAATATATGGCCAAACTCTTCACACAGTGGGGCTATCAAACAGAGATCGCATCCTATTATGTATTGTTCCCTACACCCAAATTCAGAATGCTGGAACTCACCGGCGCTAATCCATATAAAGCAAAATTAGATGAGCCGGCATTGGCCGCAGATAAAACATCCGGTCAAAAAACAGAACAACTGCCATCCTACAATGCCTATTCTGCAGATGGCGATGTAACTGCCGAACTGGTTTTTGTGAACCGTGGTGTGCCTGCCGATTATGAAGAACTGGCAAGAAGAGGTATTGACGTAAAAGGAAAAATTGTTATCGCCAAATATGGCGGCTCATGGCGTGGCATAAAACCAAAAGTAGCAGCCGAGCATGGCGCCATTGGTTGTATCATTTATTCTGATCCGGAAGATGATGGCTATAGCATTGGCGATACATATCCCGAAGGCGGTTTCCGCCCAAAGAACGGGGTGCAGCGTGGTTCGGTAATGGATATGCCCGTTTATCCCGGCGATCCGTTAACGCCGGATATTGCGGCAACCAAAGATGCCAAACGAATAGACCGCAAAGATGCGGTGACTATTATGAAAATTCCCGTGCTGCCCATTTCCTGGGAAGATGCCCTGCCTTTATTACAATCTTTAAAAGGAGAAGTGGTGCCTGCAGCATGGCGTGGCGCCTTGCCCATCACCTATCATGTTGGCCCTTCGGTTGATAAGGTTCATTTAAAATTAGAATTCAACTGGGATACGAAGCAATTATACAATGTTATCGCCAAAATGCCGGGCAGCGAGTTTCCCGATGAATGGGTTATTGCCGGCAATCATCACGACGGCTGGGTGAATGGCGCCGCGGATCCCATCAGTGGTATGGTGGCCGAACTGGAAGAAGCCAGGGGAATTGCAGAGCTGGTAAAAAAAGGATTTCGTCCACGCCGCACTATTATTTTTTGTGCCTGGGACGGAGAAGAACCTTCGCTGATCGGTTCTACAGAATGGACAGAAGACCACCAGCAGGAGTTAAAACAAAAGGCCGTGGCCTATATTAATACAGATGGCAATGGCCGTGGATTTATCGGCGCCGGTGGTTCGCATGTATTTGAACCTTTCTTTAATGAGATCACCGAACAGGTGACCGACCCGGAAACGGGCGTATCCATTAAGCAACGTAAATATGCGCAAACGGTTGTGACTGCCGAAAAGGCCGGCAGAACCAAACTGATGGGTGATAAGAATATAAAACTTACCGCACTGGGCGCCGGCAGCGACTGGGGCGGTTTTTTACAGCACCTTGGCATAGCTTCGCTCAACCTGGGTTTTGGCGGCGAAAATGAAG
This sequence comes from Chitinophagaceae bacterium, assembly GCA_031410355.1. Classification (GTDB taxonomy): domain Bacteria; phylum Bacteroidota; class Bacteroidia; order Chitinophagales; family Chitinophagaceae; genus Ferruginibacter. The sequence continues at coordinate 8,260 of JANNYY010000073.1, forward strand.
GCGGGCAGTATCATTCTGTGTATGACACCTATGATCATTTCACCAGGTTTATTGATCCCGGCTTTCAATACGGCATGGCCTTATCAAAAACCACGGGCCGAACAGTAATGCGCCTGGCCAATGCAGATGTTTTACCGGTTGACTTTAACAGCTTTTACAAAACACTGAATGATTATGCTGCCGAAATAAAAACCCTGCTTGATAAAACAAGAACCGAAACAGAGGACGAAACAAAAATGCTGAAGGAAAAACTGTATGACCTGGCAAAGGATCCCAAAAAAACCTACAACGCACCGCCTGCAAAAGAAACAGTTCCTTATTTAAATTTCAGCGACCTCGATAATGCATTAACAGAATTAAAAAATGCAAGTGAAGAATTCAGGAACGGGTATGCAAAAGCAACTCAATTATCGCCGGAAAAACAAACCCAGCTCAACAGCATTTTATACAAGGCAGAAAGAAGTTTATTGGCGCAAAACGGTTTGCCCCGCAGGCCCTGGTACCGCCACCAAATTTATGCGCCGGGTTATTATACCGGCTATGGTGTTAAAACCATTCCCGGCATTCGCGAAGCCGTTGAACAGGGCTTTTGGAAAGAAGCGCAGGAAAATATTGTGATAGTGGCAAAGACAATACAGGGATATACAGAACAGGTAAAAATGGCGAATGGGATTTTGAAATGAGGTGACATTTTTTGGTCACCGGCTTTAGAAATTCTATTTAGCATTGTTGTGTCACTCACTTGTACGGCATACCATTGTTGAGCATTGAGCAGCCGAAATGTCATCAAACACATTTGGCTGAATTCCCCAAATTCCGCAAACAAAATTAAATTCTTTGGTTAACGAGTTTTGCAAAAAAAACACTAAAATTAATAGCATAATCCAAAATGTAAATCATTTATTTTCTAAACATTGTAAAAATGTTACGCAGAATTATATATTACACCTCCAAATTTTTTTGGTAATAGAAGCATTTCTCAAGCAAAACATTCGATAACTTCATCACAGACAAAACTTTAAAATAAAAATTAAAAACATGGCAGACGATCCTAAAAAAAACTACCCGCTTCCCAAGTTACATTTCGAGTTAGATTGGGACGGGACCCGTATCGGCTTTACAGAAGTCAGTGGCCTCGACTTTGATCCAAAAATGATTGAATACCTCAAAGGGGGCAGCCCGACTTATAATAAAACCAAGCAACCCGGGCTGACAGAATACAAAAACATTACCTTGAAACGAGGGACCTTCCCCGGAAACTTTGAATCTTTTGAACAATGGAAAAAGAACATGATATTCAAAGAAGAGAAAGAAAAATTCAGGCGAGATGCCACGATCCGGCTGCTTGATGAAGAACATCGGCCCATCATTACGTGGACGGTAGCAAGAGCCTGGCCAAGCAAGGTAACTTCCACCGATTTGAAAGCTAGGGGAAATGAAGTGGCGATTGAAAGCATGGAATTGGTACATGAAGGGCTGTCCATAGTTGAAGCTAAAAAATAACTATCACTATGTTGGCAGCTCTGCTGATGGAGATGAATACTTTCGAATAGTTGAGCAGAAAGCATGTTAAATTTATGCCTGCTTAATTTATGTTACACGATAGCTATTAACAAAGTCTTATCTACATTGCATTATTCAAAAACTAACTTAATAACTACGTTTGGAACAGCGGTTGTCTCTATATTATTTTCCTATATTTGCTGCCAAACCCTGGTAAATGAAATACATTTTCTCTTTCCTGCTGTTAGCTTTCATCTCTTTTAATTGCGAAATAAATGCCCCCGACCCTGTACCACTTTTACCAACAGTTACTACGGTTCCAACAACTTCTATAACAGCTACTACTGTATTAAGCGGTGGCAATGCTACTGCTGGCAGAGGACCATCATTAACCGCCCGTGGTGTTTGTTGGGGCACTGCATCAAATCCTGTTATAGCCGGAAACCACACAACAGATGGCAGCGGAGCCGGCATATTTGCAAGCCCCATAACAGGCCTTACAGCAAACACTACATATTATGTACGGGCTTATGCTACCAACATTGTAGGAACAAGTTATGGTAATGAAATAAGTTTTACCACTACAACAACTACAACTGCATTGCCCACTGTTACAACCACGGCAATAACGGCTATAACTACAGGAACTGCTGCAGGCGGCGGTAATGTAACTGCCGATGGTGGTGCTACTATAACAGTCCGTGGCGTTTGCTGGAGTACCGCTGCAAATCCAACAATTTCTTTATCAACCAAA
>JANNYY010000074.1:0-4044 GCA_031410355.1 Chitinophagaceae bacterium
TGCTGCACAACCGGCTGTTCACTTTCTTTTAATTCGTAACAGATACCCGCAAGTTCCTGTTTTACATTTTCTGCATTACTTAACAGTTTTAATTCCGCATCCAGTTCTTCCAGTTCATTTGTTTTAAACCCTGCTTCTTCAAGTTCATCAAATAAAAACTGGTTGTAATCCAATGCAGCATTGGCTGCAGATTGTTCGGCCTGTAGTTCAAGCAGTTCTTTTTTTGTTTTTTTATATTGATGAAAAACGGAATGATATTGCATTAATAATTCGCCATTACCGGCAAGTGCATCCAAAACTTGCTGTTGAAAATCTGATGAACCTAACTCCTGCGTATCAAATTGCTGGTGCAGATCAACCAGCAATGATCCAAGCATTTTCAGTTGATTAAGATTAACAGGCGTATCATTGATAAAAGCCCTTGATTTGCCATTAGCAGCAATCTCTCTTCTTATCATCAGCAATTCCTCAGCATCAAGGTCATTCTCTTTCAAAAAATCGCTGATGGCTTTATTATTCATAGCTTTAAATGAGCCTTCTACCACCGCTTTCTTTTCTTTTTGTTGTAAAACAGTACTGTCGGCTCTTTCGCCCAATATCAAACTCAATGCGCCCATTAAAATACTTTTACCGGCACCCGTTTCACCGGTTATAATATTAAGTTTAGCTGAAAAATCAATTTCCAGTTCGTTAATAATGGCGTAGTTCTGTATGTTTAATTTTTGAAGCATAGATAGAACAGCAAATTAGTAAAAAGTTGGGAATACAGGCTATCAATTAGCTTTTAGCTGTTAGCTATTAGCTATTAGTTGTTAGCCAATAAAAAAAGCCTACTCCAAAAGAATAGGCTAAAAATATTATGACTCTTGCTAATAGCTAACAGCTAATGGCTAACAGCTATTTCACCACCACCGAATCATTCAAATCAGCATCTACCAAAATACGTCCGCAGTTTTCGCAAACCATTATTTTCTTGCGCAATTTAATTTCGCTTTGCTTTTGCGGAGGAATAGCGTGAAAACAACCACCGCAACTGTCACGCTCTACAGCAACCACTGCCAGGCCATTACGGTAATTTTTACGAATGCGGTCGTAGCTGGTAAGCAAACGATCATCAGCATGGCTGCGTGCCTTCTCACCTTCTTTGTTGTAATGTTTTTCTTCCTTCTCCGTTTCGCTTATAATTTTTTCAAGCTCACCTTTTTTACCAACAAGGTGGCCTTCTTTATTAGATACCGCTTTTTTAGCAATCTCCAGTTGCCTTGCTTTTTCTGAAATTTCTTCAGTAGCATCTTTGATATGCTTTTCGCAAAGCTTTATTTCCAGCGTTTGCATTTCAATTTCTTTATTGATTGCTTCAAACTCACGGTTGTTTTTTACGTTATCGCTCTGTTTTTCGTATTTTTTAACCAGTGCATCGGCTTCTTTAATGCCTTCTTTCTTTTGGGCAATAAATTCCTGTATGCCGTTTATTTCTTCTTCCACACGGGTTTGTCTTGCATGCAAACCTTCAATTTCGTCTTCCAGGTCTTTTACCTCCATAGGTAATTCACCTTTCAGAATCTGAATTTCATCCAGCTTACAATCTACTTTTTGTAAAAGCACCAATGCGCTTAATTTTTCTTCAATTGAGAATTCTTTAACTGCGGCCATATTTATTTTGAAATTTGATATTTGAAATTACAGGAAGTAATGTACCGGGTTGGTTTTTACCCCTGTTTTTTGGACGGCAAAGGTAGGGAATTTTTGGCTCAAAATATCAAATAACAGGCCGATTGTGAACTGTTCGCTTTCATAATGGCCAATATCTGCCAAAACCATCCTGTTGTTGGCATCAAAAAACTCATGGTATTTAATATCGCCGGTAATGTAGAAATCAACGCCGGTGGCTGCTGCAGCCCCGATGAGGAAGCTGCCGGCACCTCCACAAAGTGCTATCTTTTTAACTGGCTTCCCAAGCAAGGGTGTGTGTCTTATTACAGAAAGATTAAATTTTTCTTTTAAAAGCTTCAAAAAATCATTTTCACTAAGAGATCCAGGTAAATCACCAACCATTCCGCTGCCAACCTGCTGGTTTTGGTTATCAAGGCCAATTATATCGTAAGCCACTTCTTCATAAGGATGAGCAGCTACCAGAGCTTTTAAAACAGGTTGTTCCATCCAGGCCGGGAAAATCATTTCCATTTTTATTTCATCCTCGGTATGCCTTATACCAGTTTTCCCTGTAAAAGGATTAGTTCCTTCTCCCGGTTTAAAAGTGCCCTGCCCTGCAATATTAAAACTGCACTCACTGTAATTACTGATATGGCCGCCTCCGGCATTAAAAATTGCAGAGCGCACATTTTCAGCAAATTCAACCGGTACAAAAGTGAACAGCTTTTTTAATGTTTCATTTTTAGGTTGAAGGATGGTACGGTTTATCAAACCCAATTTATCGGCAATGGCGGTATTAACGCCGTGCAGCACATTATCTAAATTGGTATGAATAGCATAAATGGCTATATCGTTTTTAATGGCTGTGATGATGGTTTTTTCAACATAATTTTTCCCGGTTATCTTTTTTAACCCGCCAAAAATAATGGGATGATGCGCTACAATAAGATTGCATTTTTTTTCAATGGCTTCCAGTACTACTTCTTCGGTTGCATCCAATGTAGTGATGATGCCGGTGCATTCCCATTGGCTGTTGCCGGTGAGCAGACCGGCGTTATCGTAACTTTCCTGCAATGAAGGTGGGGCGACCGACTCTAAAAAGGCTGTAATTTCCTGTATCTTCATTTTACTAAATTAAAACATGAATTCAATAGAACTGTATAATCAATACAAAACAAAGATGCAAAAAATTGCTGACGTTAAATATGCGTCTGCAGTTTTGCAATGGGATCAGGAGACATACCTGCCTCCCAAAGGTAAGGACATCAGAGGCAGGCAACTGGCCACACTCAGCGAAATGGCACACCAGCAATTTACCGAAGATGCAACCGGCAATTTGCTGAATGAACTGATGAGCAGGGCTGATTTGAACGACAAAGAATTAAAAAATGTACAACTCAGCCAGTATGATTATACTAAAAGCAAAAAGTTAACCAGCGGTTTTGTGCGCCAAATGAGTGAAGCAGTAACTAAAAGTTTTCATGCATGGATACAGGCCCGCAAGGAAAATTCATTTGCAACATTTCAGCAACCGCTGGATGAACTGATACAGCTAAAAAAACAGGAAGCCGATATGCTGGGTTACCTGCACCACCCCTACAATGCATTGATGAACGATTACGACAGGGGCCTTACTGTTGCTATTGTTGATAAGGTTTTTGCTGATCTTAAACCGCAGTTATCTGTATTGCTTGATACTATTAAAAACAAACCGCAAGTTGATAATGCCTTTCTGCATCAGCCATTTGACAAAGACCGGCAATGGCAGTTTGGTATTGAAATTTTAAAACAGATGCATTTTGATTTTGAAGCTGGAAGGCAGGACATAAGTGAACATCCTTTTACCATTAATTTTAATACTGCCGATGTAAGAATAACCACCAGGATTGATGAAAATGATTTTGGCAATATGGCCTGGAGCTGCATACATGAGGGTGGCCATGCATTGTACGAGCAGGGCTTGCCGTCCGAAGAATATGGTTTGCCGCTGAGTGAATATTGCAGTCTGAGTATTCATGAAAGCCAGAGCAGGCTTTGGGAAAACAATGTGGGCCGTGGCTTACCGTTCTGGCAACACAATATGCCTTTGCTTAAAAAGTTCTTTCCAAAACAGTTTAGTGAGATGGACGCTGCACAATTTTACAGAGGCATTAATAAAGTGCAGCCATCTTTAATACGCACCGAAGCCGATGAACTTACGTATCATTTTCATGTGATGATAAGGTACGACATTGAAAAAATGCTGATTGACGGCAGCATTAAAACCAAAGACATACCGGCTTACTGGAACGAACATTACGAAAAATACCTGGGCATACAAGTACCCGACGATAAACGAGGCTGCCTGCAGGATGTACACTGGAGCCATGGCAGTTTTGGGTATTTTGCCAC
>JANNYY010000075.1:0-7231 GCA_031410355.1 Chitinophagaceae bacterium
AGATGAGCATGTAAAAAATGACAAACTGTGATTGAAATCACTTTTGTGAGATATTTATTTTGGAGCATGATAAAAATAATGCGCCGGTAAATAACAGCAAAGCAGCCCCAAGCAACATTTCATTGATAAAAGGGATTGGAGTATAACTGATGGCAGCAGTTCCCTGTACCATTAACAATGAAATGTTGCTTGGGGCTGCTTTGCTGTTATTTACCGGCGCATTATTTTTATCATGCTCCAAAATAAATATCTCACAAAAGTGATTTCAATCACAGTTTGTCATTTTTTACATGCTCATCTTTGTAAAAATAATTACTATGACAACTATCGCAGAACAAACACTCGCTACTATTGTAACCAACAATCACTTTACAGTTCCGGTACTGGAAAAATATCACCTGGATTTTTGTTGCAAGGGTAAAAGAACCCTGGCAGAAGCCTGTACAGAAAAAGGGCTTTCGGTTGAAGCCATTTCTGAAGAGTTGGAAAGATCAACAACAGCATTGCAAAGCAACAAAATGCCTTTTACGGCGATGACTGCTGAACAACTGATCAGTTATATCCTCATCCATCATCACTTTTACGTAAAACAATCTATGCCCACAATACTTGGCCACCTGGAAAAAGTGGCTTTTAAACACGGCGACCGTTTTCCGTACATGATTGAAGTATTGAACATATTTAAAGAAATAAACGAAGAAATGACGGCACACATGTATAAGGAAGAAATGATTTTATTTCCAAGGATAAAAGAAGTGGAAGCTTTGGGTAACCAACAACAAAACAAAAATTTGTCCGATGGGTATATTTCGGCCCCGGTGCAGGTAATGGAGCAGGAGCATGAGCATGCAGGAGATCTATTGTATAAAATACGTGAGCTTACAAAAACTTATACCCCACCTGAAGAAGCCTGCACCACTTTCCAGGTTTGCCTTGCAGAATTAAAAGAGTTTGAGGAAGACCTGCACAGGCACGTTCACCTGGAAAATAATTTGTTGTTTCCCCTGGCAGAGAAATTGTTAATCCAACAGGCACAATTAAACTGATATTTTTTATAAACCAGGTTATTGCTTATTGTACTATTTAATTCTTTTCAGGTACCCGCTTTAAAGTTTCCAATAAAAATGGCCAGTATTTTTGTACCGAACTTACCTGTACTTTTTCATCGGGAGAATGTGCCCCGCGGATATTGGGGCCAAAAGAGATCATCTGCATGCCGGGATAATTTGCTCCCAGGATACCGCATTCTAAACCGGCATGCACCGCATTAACTTTTGCTTTTTCTTTGTACAGTTCTTCATACAGTTCACTCATCAGTTTAACAATAGGTGCATCGGGTTTTGGTGCCCAGCCCGGATATGAACCACCAAACTCAGGTTTTGCTCCTGCCAGTTCAAAATTAAAACAGATGGTTTTTGCAAGATCTGTTTTCTCACTGTCAACCGAACTGCGGGTTAAACAAAGAATGGTAAATGTGCCATCTTTTACAAGTACTCTCGCCAGGTTATTTGATGTTTGTACCAATCCGTTTATTGCCGGGCTCATCCTGTAAATTCCATTGGGGCAGGCAGCAATGGTTCTTAATAAATTAAATTGAAATGTAGTATCTAAAACCGTCTCCGGTGTAACAATTTTTTCTATACTGATATTGAAATTAGGATCGGTGCTTTGATATTCGTTTTTTAAAACCTCTTCTTCTCCTTGTATAAAAGAAATAAATTCATCTGCACTATTGGCTGGGATGGTAACATCAGCAAATGATTCCCTGGGGATAGCATTACGCAAACCTCCGCCATCAATGACAGCAATTTTTACAGTAAATTTTTCAGCAGCATTTAATAAAACCCGGTTTATTAATTTATTGGCATTGCCACGGCCTTTGTAAATATCCATACCGGAATGGCCACCGGTTAAACCTTTTACGGTAAGCCTGTATGCTGCAACACCTGCTGCAGTTTTTTCTGTTTGATAATATCCGGCGGCGCTTACATCAATACCACCTGCACAGCCAATCGTTAATTCATCATCATCTTCTGTATCTAAATTTAATAAAATTTCTGCATCTAATAATCCACCTTTTAAACCCAGGGCACCTGTCATACCGGTTTCTTCATCAATGGTAAAGAGGGCTTCTATAGCAGGGTGGGCAATGCTTTCAGAAGCCAGGATGGACATGATTGAAGCTACGCCAATACCATTATCGGCACCCAGTGTTGTACCTTTTGCTTTTACCCAGTCATCTTCTGCAAACATGTTAATGCCTTCTGTTGTAAAATCAAAACTGGTATCTGCATTTTTTTGATGCACCATATCCAGGTGGCTTTGCAGGCAAACAGTTTGTTTATTTTCCATGCCGGCAGATGCAGGCTTTTTTATGATCACATTCCCAACATCATCTTTAAAAGTTTGCAGGTTAAGTTTTTTTCCAAAATCAAGCATGAACTGAATCACGGCTTCCTCTTTTTTTGATGCCCGGGGAATGGCATTGAGAGCTGCAAAATTTTGCCACAATGCTGTTGGAGATAAATCATTAATGGTATTGCTCATAAAATTATTTTAATCTATTTAAACTAAGTAAATACAGCGTAAACAAAAATAAATGAATCTCAGCATTAGTTTTCGGCTTATTTATTTTTTGAGGTGCCGGGGTTAAACCCGAAGGGTTGTAATTATTATAGTAAAGTTATAATTTGTGTTTCAAAAACCCCGAAGGGGTGATATAATAACAATTAAACTGTCTATCATGCCCGGAACATTTTCTCAAATTTATATACAGATTGTTTTTTGCTGTAAAAGGAAGGGAAAACCTGATTGCAAATAGCTGGAAATCTGAGTTACATAAATATATAGCCGGAACAATTAAAGGCAAAGGGCAAAAACCAATTATTGTAAATGGCATGCCCGATCATATTCATGCCTTTATAGGTTTAAAACCTGTTATGGCAATATCAGATTTGGTAAGGGATATTAAAAACAATGCATCAAATTTTGTAAATGACCATAATTTTGTAAAAGGAAAATTTGCCTGGCAGGAAAGTTATGGTGCATTCTCCTACTCACATTCTCATATTGGAAAAGTGTATGACTATATTCTTAACCAGGAAAAACATCATCAAAAGAAAACTTTTAAACAGGAATACATTGAGGTTCTCAAAAAATTTGAAATTGAATATGATGAAAAATATTTGTTTGAATGGTATGATTAATAAGGCAGATTAAATTATATCACCCCTTCGGGGTTGCGGCCTGCTTATTAATGTTTTTACTATAATCATAACACCCCGTTGGGGTTATCCAGAAATGAAGCTTATGCAACATCTAAAGCGTTTAAAAACATTAATTAGCCTATTTTTTATTAATAATCCAAAGCCTTTATTTCAGCCTTATATTTTGCCGGAAGAATGATTAACCTGATCAATCCGTCAAATTTAAATACACGGCTAAACTTATAAAAAGGTATTACCAAACGCAACCATTTTATAGCCGCAAAACCCATTAATTCCTTTACAACTCCGGGTACAACAAGCTTTTGCGATTCCAGCAAAAGCCAGTACCTGAAGCTTCCCAGGTGTTTGCGGTATTGTTTATAAAGGTCAACAGTAAAATGGCTTTTTTGCAGATCGGCACACAAATGTTCATGGCGTATTATCAGCCAGCTACTATAATCAGCAGGCAGATCTTTTAAATTCATTCTTAACCCTATCGCCACAAATATTTTATACAATTCATCTTTCTCCTGGCCATTTAATTTTCTTTCCAGCAATTCAAAAGCGGCAATGGAATAATAAATCAGCATAAACAACACATCGCGGTAAGCCCAATCGGGAATTTTTGCCTGCCTGCTATTTTCAACTGCCGCATGAATGGCGGTTATTTTATCAATGGCTGCATACGCTTCATTCAATTCAGAAAAAACGATCAGCCGGGCATACGTAACTGTAGAAAATAGCCTGCCCAAAGGATCGGCCGGCAGCTTTCCGGTAAAATACAACCAGTCAACTGCTTTATTTAATGCAAACTCGGCCGATGCACCGGCAAAAATAAAAAGTATGGTATCTGATTTACCCCAAATCTCTCTTACAACCGAGCCTTTGTCAACAAAATATTCAACCTGGGTTTGCATCTTTTTTATTTAAACAGCCACCTTATTTTTAAAAATTAAAGTTATCAAAAAGCCGCTACTTTTAAATCAGTATTCCCCCAATTCAGCCTCTGCTCAAATAAAATTTAAACCGCTCTTTCAGTTATTATCAACATAAAAAAAACGCTTCAATTTCTTGAAACGTTTTTCTCTAAAATTATAATTCTGCATGCTTATTGCTTGGCTTCTGTATTCTCTTTAACCTTGGTACCACCTCTGTGTGTTGATGCAATAGAGGCAAACCTTATTTTCATACCCGCTATGGCTAAATTATCTTTAGTTGCAAGGTCTTTTTCAACTTTATTCTTCCTGGTATCAAGCGCTTCATAAAGTACATTTATCTCGTCCCAGTCTTCCCTGGTAAAGTTATTTTTGTTATCTGCAACAACATCTACAAAGTTACTGTACACACTGCGGATATTATCACCGGTAACATAACCAAACTGCATATCATCACCAATCTTTCCTTCGCCAAATAACCTGTCTCTTAAAACTTTGCGGAAGTTTGGTGCAGTATTGGCATTGGCTTCCATCATAGTCTTCATTTCCGCCTCTTTCAGCTTAAGTTCATACTTCGCTTTTAATGCTTCGTACTTTGCCTTGCTTGCATCTGCTTTGGCTTTACCTTCGGCATCCAGTGCAGCATATTCTTTTTCTGCCTCTGTTAACCTTAACTGGTAACCATTGTCAATTGCAGTCCAGTTGGCTGTTGTGTAAACAGGCGTAACGCCTTCAACAGAATCAACGTAAGTGGTTAAAACTTCTGCATGTTTAGTTTCTTTTTTTGCATCACAGGCTGTAAATCCAATTGTTGCGATTGCTGCTGCGATCATTAAATGTGTCTTTGTCATTTTATTTTTTTTATTTAACCCATTCAGGCAACTTCCATGCCACGATGCCTTTGGGAAATTATTACCAGTTATTGGTAAAATGTATATGCTGATACTAAATTAAATGCAAATGTATTTTGTATAAAACTTTTAAGCGTTACACAATTCTGAACATTTATTGCATCATTCACACATTAAACATTTTACCGCTTTTTAAAGTTTACCTTGTACAAAATCCAATCATGGAAAAACGTATGCTTTTACTGATATTATAAAGCAACGTGACATATAACTCCCGTAAAAAATCTAATATCAGGAGTGGTCCGTTTTTAACGGGCCATTTTTATAATTAATTCTATATGAATTTGTTTTCAGTAACCTTCATTAAGGAATTAATAAGTTGAAATGAACTCTTAAAAGGTTGGCAGCCCTTGCGACAATTTTAAATGACCCCATGCCCAATAAGTGTGAATATTGCAACTATTTAAAAGATTAGTGTAACATTTTATACATATCAAATTCCATCTTTGTACATGCTTAAAAAAGGAAATGAGCCCTACAGCAAAGACCAAAGTGAGAATCAAGTTTTAAAAAAATCAACCTCGCATATCATTGTTGAGATCATTGAATACGTTCCTAATTCAGTTGTGATAAAAACCATCATAAAAAAATCAACCGGAAACATAAGTGTAATGTCTTTTGATGCAGGTGAAGGGTTAACGGAAAAAACATCTCCCTTTGATACGTATGTTCAGGTTATTGAAGGCAAAGCAGAACTGGTTATTGATAAAGTGTCCAAAACGCTTGAATCGGGGCAGGGAATAATTATACCGGCACATGCGGCCAATCATATTAATCCAAACGGAAGATTTAAAATGATTTTGACAATCATTAATAGCGGAGATGATTAAACCCTGTACATCTTAAAATAATAAAAATGCCTGCTCAACTTCTTGCAATTACTGATAATGCTAAGAAATCAGGTAGTACAAAAAATTACCCGGCAACCCCTATCACCGAAACCTTAACCAATGGCTTTTTTACGGTAGATAACAAATGGACTGTAAAATACTGGAACAAAGCTGCAGAAAAAATATTAAGGGTACAGGCAAAAGATATAGTTGGTAAAAACCTGTGGCAAAAATTTGCAGGCATCATTCCCATTGAATTATATGCAATAGATCAACGTTCATTTGTTAAAGATCTGCCCGTACATTTTCAGGAATATTGGGGCGAAATGGGTGCCTGGTTTGATGTTATTACCTACCATTGCGATAACAGTTTATCCGTTTCTTTTAAAAGCAGTAATGACCCGGATGCTCACTATACCCAAAACCCGGTTCAGCGGCTGAAGACCCTTACTGAACTGTACAGGTTTGTTACAGAAATTACCAATGACTGCCTTTGGGAATGGGACATGCAGACAAATGAAATTTTCTGGATAGATGGCGGCCATAAAAGAGTTTTTGGATACCAGGTAGAAAATGCACTGATTCCCCAAAGCTTTTGGGAGCGTTGCATTCATCCTGCTGATAAAGAAAAGATATTGACCGGGTTGAAAAAAACCATTACACAAAGATCCCCGGCTTTATGGGAAGCAGAATACAGGTTTAAAACGGCAGCAGGTACTTACCTGTTTGTACATGACCGTGGACATATTATTTATGATAAAAATGGAGAAGCCCTGAGAATGATAGGCGCTACCAAAAACATAACCGAAAAAGTAATCCTGGAAAAAAAATTAGCGCAGGAAAGATTAACAAGGCAGCGTGAAATAACCGATGCTGTACTTAAAGCACAGGAAAAAGAAAGGCTAACTATTGGAACAGAACTAAATGAAAATTTAAACCAGTTGCTGGCGGTTATTAAGATGTATGTGCAAATGGCAAAAACAGATAAGGAAAAAAGGGATTTTTGCCTTCAGCATTCAGCAGAATATTTAGATAATGCAATTGGAGAGATCAGGAGGATTTATAAAACCCTGGTAATACCCGATATGCGGATTAATAACCTGTTTGATAATATAAATAGTTTATTGCAGGAAATGAACATGACACATACTGTACAATTCAAATTTAATGTTGAGGGTATTGATGCAGAAGAAGACCTGGATGAAAATATACAAATTGATATTTTTAGAATTGTGCAGGAGCAAATTAATAATTGCCTGGTTTGCATCTGCGTGTTTAATTATATTATTCATTTGCTCCTGCACAATTCTAAAAATATCAATTTGTATATTTTCATCCAGGTCTTCTTC
>JANNYY010000076.1:0-3950 GCA_031410355.1 Chitinophagaceae bacterium
CGAAGCAACAGCAGCATTTTTTCCTCAATCATCCTGGGCAATAAAATACTTTTGTATATAGAAACCAGTTCGCTATTGGTTAATTCTTTTTTATGGAATTGCATACTTCTTTTTTGGATGTACAAAAGTAATTGAATTTGCCACAGGGGTACGGAAACATAAAAAAAGAAAATAGTTAAACATACAACGCCGTTTTTGCAACACAACTGTGTGAACATGCCTTTTGAGCTGGTGAAACTATTCTTTGATTTTTCTTTAACATTTAAAGTTTGTGTATAGCAGCATAAGTCTGCATCTTAGCTCTAAACTATTCTGACATGAAACAAAAAACTATTTTACCCATAACTGCATTGCTACTTTTTGCCGCATTTATTTGTAGTTCCTTTATTTCTCCTTCATCGCCCCAAAAGAAAAAAGGCACGGTTGCAAACCCAAAAATACAGGTGGCTATTTTATTAGATGTTAGTGGCAGTATGGACGGGCTGATTGAACAGGCCAAGGCACAGTTATGGAATATGGTAAGTGTAATGGGCAAAGCGCAATGCAATGGCATAGCCCCTAAAATTGAAATTGCTTTGTACGAATATGGCAGATCAACCAACGATGCAAAGACAGGTTATGTAAAACAAATTTCTGCCTTTACCGGCGACCTGGATATGTTATCTAAAAATCTTTTTAGTTTAACCACCAATGGCGGCGATGAGTATTGCGGACAGGTGATCTATACTTCATTAAAAGAATTGCAATGGGATGCATCTCCCGAAAATTATAAAGTGATCTTTATAGCCGGCAATGAAGATTTTTTGCAGGGAACCCTGCTTTACACAAAAGCCTGTGCCGAAGCAAAACAAAAAGGTGTGATTGTAAATACCATTTATTGCGGCGACCGCATGCAGGGCATTAAAGAGCACTGGAATTTAAATACCGAATGTGGTAATGGCAATTTTACGGTGATCAATCAAAACCAAAAGATTGATGATATACCAACGCCTTACGACAGTATGATCATTTCATTAAATGACAAACTAAACAGTACATACGTAGCTTATGGTTATGGTGGTGGCAGAAGCATGGAAATGCAGGCCAGTGTTGACCAAATGAATTTTAAAACTAGTAAAGGCGCAGCGTTAAAAAGGGCCGCTGTTAAAAGTAATGCAGGCCTGTATAACAACAGTACCTGGGATATGGTTGATGCGGCAAAAGATGATGAAAAATTTGTTGATAAATTAGATAAGAAAACTTTACCTGACAGCTTAAAAAATAAAACTACAGAAGAGCTTAAAGTAATTGTAAAAGAGAAGGGTGTTCAACGGGGGCTTATTCAAAAACAAATTGGCGAAGCAAATACACAAAGGGAATCATTTATTGCCACAGAAAAAGCCAGGAATGCAGCAAAGAATAATACGGCTACCTTAGAGACAGAAGTTGAGAAGATTATTAAGGAACAGGCTAAGCGGTACAATATGATTATTCAGTAACTAAGCGGTTTTTTGGCTAAGAGGATAAAGGAGGAAAAGGGCTGAAGGAGGATTTTCTCTTTTTTCTCTTCTCCTCCTTTGTCCTCTTAGCTAACCCTCCGCTTTTTTCTTCTCCTCCGGAAAAGCTCTTTTATGCACAACCGAATTAAAGAATGAAAGTAATGCCCCAAACAACAAAGCATGCCAGAAGCTTTGCACCTCAAACCCATGTACAAAATAGGCATCCAATAAAATAATACTGGCATTAATTACAAACAAAAAAAGGCCAAGGGTTAATATGGTTGCCGGTAAAGTAAGTAAGATCAGGAGTGGCTTAACAATCGCATCTAGCAACGAAAGTACAACAGCTACTATGATGGCTGTAAAAAAATCTACAATAGCAATGCCCGGTAAAATATAGGCCAGTATAAAAACATTTACAGAACAAACCAATACTTTAATAAACCATTTTTGCATACTTCAATTTTATCGGTGACCGGTATAAAAATTAAATTACAACTAATTCGTAAAACTGTTCGGGATTTAAATATTTTTTCGACAATTCCCGCAACTCCGCTGCCGAAATAGTTTTGATGGTTTCTATTGACCTGTAAAAATAATCATCGGTTAAATTATTCAGTATCAGATTTTTCCAGCGCCCCATAATATGAAAAGGGCCATCCAGGTCTCCCAGTATTGTTCCAATTAAATAATTGCGCACCAGCAACAATTCTTCCTCATCAACCAAATCTTCCCGCAACAATTTCATTTCTTTATATACTTCTTCAATAGTTGCTTCGCAAACATCCTTGCCTGCATCTGTACTTATCATCCACGCCGATTGGTGAATATGATTTTGTACATAACTGTGTATGCCGTAAGTATAACCTTTGTCTTCCCGTATATTACTCATAAGCCTGGAGCCAAAAAAACCCCCGAACACCGTGTTAAGTACCATCACTTTCATAAAGTCGGGGTGATGCCGGTTGGGGAAAGGGCTGGCAATACGGATGGAGCCCTGCACACCATTTACATCGTTTTGTATGCGGTATTTTTTTTGGGTTGCCGGTAACAGATCAATTGTTGCAAGCTGGTTGTTGAATGGCTTTAATGATAGATCTCCAAACGCATTATTCAACTGCTCTTCTATATTGTTTGGTAGTTTACCACTAACAAATATTACACATTGTCCGTTAAGATAATATTGTTTAAAAAAATCTTTAAGCTGGCTGCTGTTTAATGCATCCAGGTCCTTGGGGTTGGTGTATTTACCATAAGGATGTTCTTCGCCATACAAATAAGCATCAATTAACCGGGTGGCAACAAAATCGCTTTTTTGTAAATTAACCTGCAGCTTTTGTTTGGAATTTTGTTTATAGATATCAAGTTCTGTATCACTAAAAACAGAATCGGTTATCATCTCTCTTACTACAGGTAATATTACAGGCAATTGTTTACTTAAGGCAGATAATGAAATGACCGCAGTTTCATTATTACAGGCGCGGTTGCAATAAGCACCATAATATTCAAACTCTTCATTTAACTGAAAAGCAGATCTTTTGGAGGTACCGTTCTTTAATAAATAATTAGTTGCCTGTGCTGTATTTTTTTGCTGCTCAAACCAGTTGCCGGCATAAAAAACAAGTTCTGCCTGTATTACTTCCTGTGCACCTGCATCAATGCAATAAACAGGCACACCGTTATGTAACGTAAAATGCTGGTAAGGCTTAAGTTTAAGGTCAAATTCTATGGCATCTTTTATAACAGGAGAAATTAAGCGATCAATCATTTTTTCTTATTTTTTTTAAAAACCAGATGAGCAATTGGATACTTGCGAAAAATATATACCCGAATGGATGATATTGCAATGGCATAACTGCTACCCAGGTGATAACCAAAGCAAATGCAATAATCAGTGCTGCCTGTGATATAACAGCATTTTGAAAATGCAGGTCTGCCAAACCCTTCAGGTGTTTCCTGTTTACTCTTTTATACATCAGGTAAATAATTAAATTTGATGTAAGCGGGACACCCAGGTAAAAGAACACCTGGAATTTTGATATAGCACCACTAAAAATAGAAGTAAATAAAAAGCCTGTACTAAATGGAAAGAGTATAATAGTAAAAAGCAGCCAAAGGTTGATGAACATAAACCGCATGTCGAAATTATCTACATATTTAAAGAGCTGGTGGTGCCGTAACCATACGCTGCCAATCAGCCAAAAGCTTACGAGTAAACCAATAAACTCGGGCAGTATTTCTTTAAAATGTTCCCATACCACTGCTGCTGTATCGCCTTTTTTTACCAGTGGTGGATGAATTTCAATAGCCATTAAAGTAATAGCAATGGCTAATACAGCATCGCTGAAAAAAGCGATCCGTTCAATCATGAAATCATGTTTCGGATGTTTAATTTCTGTCATTACCGGTTAATTTTGCGCAAAATAGTACAACGTATTACAGTTATTTTCTTCAAAAATAATTTTACATTCC
>JANNYY010000077.1:0-11229 GCA_031410355.1 Chitinophagaceae bacterium
CTGATTATAAAGGAACGCCTTATAATCAGGATAACCACCAACCTGCGAAATATCTGTAATAATACCGATCTTATAAGAATCCAACGGCAGGCGGCGGTGCTTGAATTGTGTTGTTGGTGCAACTACTTTATCAGATACAACGATCTTTCCCGTTCTCACTTGCTCTACAATTCTTTTATCAACTGCATCACGTACAGGCAGCGTTGCACCTGCATTTGCCAAAACAAATTCTTTTGCCTGCAATGCAGGGATGATAGTGATTTGTGGCATTGGTAGTGGATTGTTCCATTTCATTTTGTCTTTGTATTTGCCAGCATCTGGCAGTTCCTCAACCTGAACACCACCATTCCAGTTATCTTTTGTAACTGTTTCATTTCCTTCAACAACATTGCCATGCACATAAGCTCTTCCATAAACGGCGTACCCTAATTTACTGCGACCGCTTTCTGGTTTTAATATGCGGTGAGCGATGGGTTTGCTTTGATCGGGCGTTGCCGGACCAGGTTTATAATAATTGTTGATGATATTATACATGGCTGTATAATCGCCACCATCGGTTGAGCGATGCACCCAATTGAACACCACATTATTTGCAAAATTAAAAATACCATTCCAGCCTATAGAAGGATTGCGGCCTGCATTATCGGCCCAGAGATTTCTTATAAAAGCACAGTTCTCTCCGCCGAGTGTGCTGCCAAAAGCATGGTTCCAGGTATCTAATGATTCAGAGAAAATTGAATTTTGAATAGTGATGTTTACCGTACCTAATTTTTCTTCAGCTTTTAAATTGGGCGTACTATCATTATACATGTGGCGGTACATACTCATGTTCTCATCCAGTCCCCAACTTGCACTTACATGATCTATCATAATGTTGCCAACAGGGTTACCGCCAATCGCATCATCTCTTCTGCCCACCCATGTTTCGCCGCGGCGAAAACGCATATAGCGGATAATGACATCGTGTGTGTTCAACCAAAAAGATTCGCCTGCAACGCAAACACCATCACCGGGTGCTGTTTGTCCCTGGATGGTAATATATGGTGCCCTGATAATGATTGGTGTTTTAATACGAATGGTCCCTGATACATTAAAAACTACAATTCTTGCGCCCCCCTGTTCGCAGGCCCAGCGTAAACTTCCGGGGCCATCATCGTTAATATTGGTTACCACAATTACTCTTCCACCACGTCCGCCAAAACTGAATTTACCACCGCCTTCGGCACCCGGAAATGCAGGGATATCAGCCTGTGGCAGATCTACAGGCCGGGCAGCCCAGGGCACATAGGGGCGTTGAAATTTTGCGGCTTCTTCTTCAATAATTGGTAATGCAATAGCCCAGGCAGAGTCTGAATGATGAACGGCTGCTTTCATTAATGAGTCTGCAGTTTTCTGCACGTCAGCAGGAATATCGGGGTACTGCGCTTTGGCTGTATTTGCAACAATCAGTATAATTGCTGACAATAAAATTCTTTTAAATTCTTTTTTCATTTGACCATTTTGTTTGAACACTATTAGACGACAATTTAAAAAAATACTGCTGTGTGTTTTATTATTTATAAGATTAAAAAAAGAGAAAGTGATTTGCTTTCTCTTTTAATTAAAATTATAAGCGTGTTAAAATATTATCTTTCGATCTTTATCTCTACGTTCATAAAACCTTCCTTAGCAGGACTTGAACCGCTTGTGTAAAGAACCTGCATACATCCATATTTACCGGCAGCAGTCTTAAAATAAACCAGGTTTCCTGAAACCAACTGTGTTATTTTATTTGAAGTACCTGATGCCAAATTGGTAATACCCCCAGTGCGTATGCTTCCTGCTGATAATAGTGTATTAAATGCAGGGGATGCGCTTTTCTTCATGATGGTGGCATTTTTAGTCCAGGTTGAGATGTCGTAATAAGATAATTGCGGCTGCGGCGCACTTAATGCATACACACAAAATTTCAAATCATCCGTAGTGGTTGCGCTTGCTGCCCCGGTTGTATCGTAATAAACCCCAAAATCAATATCAGCACTTTTAGTGGCTCCTGTTGTATAGCTGTAAACAATTCCGGTCTTTGCTGCCATATAGCAAGTGTTTATTTTGCCCGTGGTATCCGGCAATTGTAAGGTACGTGCTATAAAATAATCGAAATCTGATTTTACAGTAATAATAATATCCTTACTACCTATATACACACCGCCAGTGTCATGCGCAACTATCCTGTAAACATAGCTTCCGTTGGCGCTATCGGCAGCAAATTTTTTAACCGCAGTGTAAGAATGCCTGTTTGATGAATTCATGGTATCCCTAACGAGGAAAGCGGTTTGATTTACCGGGTTTTTTTGCACGCTTACGAATCCCATGTCCCTGTCGGATGTAATGGTAAAACTAAAGAAAATACTGTCTTTTGGATTTACTGAAATATTATCGGTAACATAATTTGTTCCGGCATTTATAAGTGTAACGTTTGCATAATTTCCATCAATCGTATCCACTTTTTTAACACATGCGCTGAATAAGACTACAATTAAACAACAGGCCCCAATATATTTTTTCATAATTGTTTTTTTTATCAGTTTTTTATTATTGGTAAGGGTCAAATGTACCTCCTGCCCAGCCATTGGTTTGGCGGATTATTGGTGTTTGTGTAAACAGGTTTGGCAAAGCATAGATATAATATTTATCTGGTAAACTAATGGCATTAGCACCTTCAAGAGAAACAGTGGCAACCGGTGTTACAAACACTTTTGTGTATGATGCCAGGTTATTAATGTTAACTGTATCTCTTGGTTTTACACCAAATGCATCAGGCTTATCCAAAAATATATCAGTTGCAAGTGCCCCAGTACGTGTAACACCTGGGTAATACGGTGGCTTAACAGAAACCTTGTAAGACAAGCGATTGGTTATTAAACCAAGATTACGTGTTCTTCTTAAATCAAAATTACGCATGCCTTCCATGGCAAATTCTATTTGTCTTTCGTTCAATATCAGGCTACGCATAGATGGGATATCAGTTGCTACCGATAACCCATAATCAAAGGCGCCAGCCACAATACCGGCTCTTATCCTTATTAAACGAACCATATTTTTTGCTTCTGTAAGATTACCGGTTTCATTAGCGCATTCAGCCAAATTCAATATAACTTCTGCAAAACGCATTTCAATCCAATCCATGCCACTGCCTCCTCCTGAACCTGAGGCATAAAGGGCCTGGGCTGCAGATACTGATGGGTTACATAATCTTTTACAATAAAATCCCGTAACTATGGTACCTGCGCTTTCATCAGGCACACCAGTATATGTCCATTGTTTACGGGTAGATTTACCACTTAATGGCCAAGCATCGCCATTGTAAGCAATAGTGGCATTAAAACGTGGGTCTCTGCCCAACCAAAACTGGGTGGCACTGTATCCTGATGCTGCATTACTGATAGGTAATCCATTGTTCATGGTATATGCCTGAACAAGATTCCAGGTAGGTTGGTTAGAGCCACCTCCTGCATTACTTTCAGAAAAAGGGCGTGTTATATTTTCAGTATTTGTTCCCTGGCCTGCTGAAGTGTTGTACTTTCTTACCAACAGTACCTCCTTGTTATCTTCAGAAACAAAAATATTGGCGTAGGTTGGAAAAAGACTGTAACCATTTGCGATGCAGGTATCATAGGCAGCTTTATTTGCAGTATATGCATCTGCCCAGCGGGATGAATTATTGGTTATATTAAATTGCGGACTTGCCCAATACAATAAGGCTTTACCTTTTACAGCTAAAGCTGCAGCTTTTGTAACTCTGCCAAGATCGCTGGCAGGCCAGGAAACAGGCAAATAAGCTGCGGCAGAATCAAGGTCGTTTGCTATTGCAGCAATACATTCGCTGGTTTTTGAACGGGGAACATTTAAATTATCATCATCAACCCCCTGGGCATGAAGAACAAGCGGTACTCCACCATATAAACGAACCATTCTAAAATAGGTATAGGCCCGTAAGAAAAAGAATTGTCCTTTTAAACTGCGCTTAACAGATTCTGCCAGCGTAACACTTGTATTAAGACCGTCAATCCCAACATTGCAACGACGAATGTCGGAATACCTGTTTGTAGTGATACCGGCAGCAGTGCCTATGTCCTGAACTGAGTTCTCCACAAGGGTGCCATATAAAAATGCGGTATTGGCATTATTGGTTTCATCAGAAGTATTATGTATACCACCAACGGTTGGCCACTGTGGCATAACCAGGGAATACGTTCTGTTCAAAAACAGGTTAACTGCACCTTCGTCTTCAAAAGAGCCCACAACTTCATAGCCATTGGTATCTTTTATATCAAAGAAATCTTTTTTACACGAAGTGAATATGGCCACTGTTAACAGGCAAACTCCTGCTAATATTGCTCGGGTATACTTTATATATTTCATAATTATTTTTATTTATTTTTTATAAACTAACATTTAATCCTAAGGATAATGTCCTCAAAGTAGGGTAGCTGGCAAAATTGCTTGTGTAAGGATCTTTATATTTTAAAGGATTAATAATGCTCCACAAATTTGTTCCGGTTGCCATCAGCCTGAAATCTGGTATTTTATATTTTGCAGAAATCCGCTTTGGCAGTGTATAAGACAATACCATATTATTGATCCTGCTTTGTGTACCATTTACTGCCCAAAAAGTAGAGTTCTCTTTTGCCAAAGGAGCATCGGCTCTTGGATATTTGGCATTGGGATTTTCCAGTGTCCAGTGGTCGTTCCAGAAAGCTGGCGCATTTTGATTAGTTGTAGGCACTTTCTTTGCTTCAGTATCATAGAATTTTTTACCGCCAATAGTAAGATTTAAATTGGTTTGCAATTTGAAATCTTTGTAAGTAACTCCGATTGTAATTCCAAAACCAATTACCGATGCCGTTTTATCATACATCAGCGTAATATCATTGTCGTCAATCTTACCATCGCCGTTTATATCTTTAAAATCCATGAATCCAACCTGTGGCCTGGTACCCCCGATGGTGTAGTTAGGATTGTTAGCCAGGATGGCATCCACATCAGCCTGTGTCCTTATAATACCGGTGGCTATATAACCATAATTATTTCCATTAACATACCGGGGATCTTTACCGATCGGGTTACTGGTGGCAGCGTTTCCAAACAGGCCAAAGGCAGCCGGGCTGTAATACTGCTGCAATATCTGGCTGTTGCTCCATCCAAAATTTACATCGGTACTAATGCCCCAGTCACGCCCAATTTTTGTGCGATAGCCAACAGCAAATTCAGAACCCCAGGCCAATGACTTACCATAATTTCTAACAGGATTAATTAAACCGCTTGTTGCCGGGTTAGCAGATGGGTCAAGCTGGTTAAATCCATCATAGGTATAACGCTGATAAAATTCAGCAGTAATATTTATTTTATTTATGAGGGTGGCATCAAAGCCAACGTTGAATGTTCTTGCTTTTTCCCAGGTTGCTGCTGGGTTAGGATACAGGCTCGGGTCTAATCCATTGGTAACTACGTTTCCAAACAAATAACCGGTTGTTTGTGTAAGCCTGTCAACATAGGTTTTGTTTGTTACCCTGTCTTCTCCTGCCACCCCATAATTGGCCCGCAACTTAAGATTGTTTACAAATTTTATATTCCTGAAAAACTTTTCATCACTGATCTTCCAGCCTAAACCAACCGTAGGAAATAAACCCCACCTGTGATCAGGTGCAAAATTTGAAGACGCATCAGCACGTGCAATCACTTCTAAAAAATATTTATTTTGAAAAGAATAATCAAATCTTCCTAAATAAGACCGCTTTACAAATTCGGTAGAGATAGGATTTCTTATGATGTCTGTTAACTGGGCAGCGCTGGCAGGATCATTACTAAAAGCCCAAAATTCATCAACACCCGCAACCAATTGCTGAAACTTGGTTAGAAAAATATTAGAGGCTGTTGCATGCCCCTGATCCATACCTACCATAATGGAAAAATCGTGTTGCCTGATTTTTTTTGCATAGCTTAAGGTTCCAATTAGCTGGTAACTGCCGGAAAGCGTAGTACCCTGCGACATTTGGTTATTATTTGTTACCGATGCAGTAGGCGTGGTAACGCTTATAGAATCAGAATATAACAAACCGTTATTTCCGTTCCTGGCAAAGTTACCCACTTTGTAAGAAGGGTAGTATTGTTTGTCATCCGCATTTCTATTTAACCTGCCATATTGAATTTTCGCAGTAAGGCCTTTTAAAAATGTTGGTTTATATTCCAATGATGCATTTATACTTAAACCCTGCGATTTATTGCGGGTATAATTTCCTGAATTGAACAAACCCACAGCACTCCAATTGCCAGGTGCATTAGGGCCATTCCATAAAGTTGGAATACCATTAATTTGTGTGGGCACCCATTTAGGCGTAAGATATAAAGCCCTTATTGACAGGTCATCTGTTTCCGGATTTGCCCCTTTTAATGTACCACGTTCTTCATGATTAAAGTCTGATGAAAAACTCATATTGGCTGTAAGGCCATCTATTATTTTAGCATCAATCCCCGCACGGATGCTGTATTTATCTACCACAATGTTTCCGAAGTTTCCTTTCTCGTTATAATAACTTCCGCCGGCAAAAAAAGTCACCCTGTCAGAACCTCCTGAAAAATTCATCGTATGCCGCATAACTTTTCCACTCTTCCATAGATCATCATGCCAGTCTCTGTCAGGCATGGCGCTCAGGCGGACCAGATCGGCCTGGGAAAACCTTTGATTGTCTGCAGCATTCGCTAATTCATAACCATCGTTAAGCATCTTGGCATGCTGATATGCAGTAAGGGTTTTGGTTTTAACTGCTTCGGTTGAAAAACCATAATATCCGCTATAAGAAAGTTTGGGTTTGCCTACTTTACCTTTTTTGGTAGTAATTAATATTACACCTTTTGCCCCAGCTGCGCCGTAAATTGCTGCTGAGGCATCTTTTAAAAATGTGATATCCTCTATCTGGCTGGCATCCAGGCTTTCAAAAAAATCGGGGTTGGGCGACTGGCCATATACAGTAGGGTTTACAATAATACCGTCAATTACATAAAGGGGCTGATTAACGCCCGAAACACTGGCATTACTGGGAAACACCGCAGAGTTACGAATATTAATTTCGGTGGTTGAACCAGGTTTACCCGATGCATAACTTACCGAAACACCCGGCACCCTGTTTACCAAGGCAGAGCCCAGGTTGGCCACCGGTAAATCTTCAATATCGGCAGCTTTAATAGTTGATACCGCACCTTGTATATTAACCCTTTTTTTGGTGCCATACCCTACCACTACCACATCATCCATCATTTTTACATCTTTTTCCAGTTTAACCACAACGGTTGATTTACTGCCAACAATTTGTTCCTCGTACTTCATTCCGGCCCTGGTAAACCTGAGCACTGATTGATTTGAAGGAACAACAATGCTGAAAGAACCATCCAAACCGGTTTGTGTATTGGTAGCAGTTCCTTTAACGCCTACGTTAACCCCAATTAAAGGATTACCATCTGCATCGAGCACTTTACCGGTAACAGTTTTTTGCTGCGCAAATAACAGGCAGCTTAGCAGTAAGAAAAATTGAAGGAACAGAGCCTTCTTTAAGTGTAGCTTTATCATATAGCTTAGGTTTTGAAAAAAAATAAATCTTTTATAAATTAGTTTGAATTTTGTTTTGCTTCTTTTGCTGCCTGTATTCTTTTGGCCCAATCCTCACCTTCTTTCTTCATATCATAACCTTCAGCAGATAAATAATTATTGATCCTGCCTTTGTATTTTCCAAACACGGCATGCTTTGCATCGCTGCTACCTTCATCCATGGCCAGTTCTCTTGCTTCAACCAGCCACGCATACATTTTATCTTTTTGCACGGGTGTAAGTTTTTGCAACATATCCAGGTAAGCCGTCCAGGTAACCGGTAATATCCTGTAAGTCATTCCGTCTTTTACTTTCTCTACCTGCTCTTCGGTTAATGTTGTTTTTAATTGAGCAATAAATTGTGTATGTAGCTGCTTTAACTTTTCTGATTTATTTCCTTCTTCCTTTTTTACCGCTTCTGCTATTTCCTCTTTAGAGAGTTGCTTCGCTTTAATTACTGTTACCGTTGCTTTACTGGCATCGTGAACAGCATTTAAACTGATATACTGCCCGGCAATTTGCTCCTGCACTTTTGCACGTTTGCCTGCATCTGTAATATCCAGCGTGTTTACAATTTTAGCGGTCCTTTCTGCTATCACCCGCTGGTAAGCAGTATCTGTTCTTCCTGTATTATTTGTTTGCGCAAGTATTTGTATGCTGCATAATAATAGTAAGGCCAGTATATATTTTTTTGCACCGGATAAAAAGATGGAACGGGAAAAAAAATAAGCCCTGTTGGTTTCAACAACATCAGCAGATTGTATATTCTTTTTAGCAAGCTGAAACCCTTTCATGTAGCGTAATTTAATCGTTAACAAATGAGCTTAAAGAACCTCATTTATTGAAACTAAAGGTACTGGTACATATATGCTGCAACAATGTAAGGTTTTGCTATAAAGATGTAAGATTTTACTTTTTTCAAAAGAAATTAACAATATCTTAAAATAGCCCGCAACAGGTCTATTCAGCTATCTTTAACGCAATCGTTGCCGGTTGCAAGCCCGGTGACCGGGCAGTTAATGTACTATTCCCCTTTTTTGAAGATGATTTTACAATGGCCAGCGCCATACCCTTCCAGGCCCTTCTTTTACTGCTGGTAAATGAAAGGGTATCTGCCTGGTATCCATTATCAGTTGCGGCAATGTTTGCATTGCCCGAAATAGAAAATTCTACCAGGTTATCAGCATACGGAACCAGGTTGCCATCTTTATCTAAAATCCTTGCTGTAATGAATGATAAATCCTTCCCATCGGCTTTAATTATTTTCCTGTCGGCTGTTAATTCTATTTTGGCAGGTTTACCGGCAGTTTTAATTTCTTTTACTAAAACAATTTTACCGTTTTTACGGGAGATGGCTTTTAATGTTCCCGGTTCAAAAGGCACACGCCACATTACATGCAACTCCTCATTTATTTTTTTTCTTATGCCAAGCGTTTTGCCATTTAAAAACAATTCAATTTCATCAGCATTGTTGTAGTATGCCCATACATCTACAACTTTACCTTGCTCCCAATTCCAGTGCGGAAAAATATGCAGCACCGGTTTGTTTGTCCATTCGCTCTGGTACATATAATATACATCCTTGGGAAAACCCGCCAGGTCAACAATTCCAAAATAAGAACTTCTTGCAGGCCAGGGATAAGGTGTGGGTTCGCCCAGGTAATCAAAACCGGTCCATACAAATAAGCCCGAAAGAAAATTATATTTTTTAATGATCTTCCAGGTCTCCTCATGTGTACTGCCCCAGCCGGCTTTTACATTATCGTAAGCAGATACCGTCCAGTCTCCATTTATATTTGGAACTTCCTTTTTTCCTCTTGGCGGCCAAACTCTTATACTATCAGACGGCATATTATAATGTCCCCTTGTTGCCAATGCAGAAGTAGTTTCTGCACCAATAAAAATTTTACCGGGATATCTTTTTAAAAATTCAGGAAAGTTCTGCTGGTTATAATTCCAGCCAATTACATCCAATGCATTGGAT
The DNA here is from genome assembly GCA_031410355.1 of Chitinophagaceae bacterium. GTDB lineage: Bacteria > Bacteroidota > Bacteroidia > Chitinophagales > Chitinophagaceae > Ferruginibacter. Next base: position 9,606 of record JANNYY010000077.1, read on the forward strand.
TGATAAATAAAATTTTTAGCCGTATCAGTTTCTGTTAAGGCAGATGTTACTGGCCTTGTTGGGTCCAATCCTTTTACAATATCAACCAGTTCTTTTGTAAGGGCAATGCCGGTACTATCAAATTGCTCACGTATTTCATTACCGATGCTCCACATAAAAATGCACGGGTGGTTCCTGTCCCGCAAGATCATATCTTCCAGGTCTTGTTTATGCCATGCTGCAAAATCCAAATAATAATCAAACTTGTTTTTCTTTTTTTGCCACATATCAAATGCTTCATCCATCACTAAAAAGCCCATCTTATCACAAAGGTCTAAAAACTCCGGTGCCGGCGGATTGTGTGAAGTGCGGATGGCATTGCAGCCCATGGCTTTTAATATCTGTAACTGCCGTTCTGCTGCCCGGTAATTAAATGCAGTGCCCAAAGCGCCCAAATCGTGGTGCAGGCAAACACCTTTTATTTTTAAAGGTTTATTGTTGAGGAGGAATCCTTTTTCCCTGTCGAAATGGGTGGAGCGGATACCAAATGTTGTTTCATATTGGTCAATCAAAACAGCTGCTATAAAAACTTTAAAAACTACTCTATATAACTTAGGGTTAATTGGAGACCATAGAAAAGGATTTTTCAGTTTAAATGAAAAACGGAAATAGTTATTCTGATTAATGATCTCTGCATCCATTCTTGAAACATAATTGCCTTTTGCATCATAAATTTCCGCCGACATTTCTAAGCCTTTATTTTGTGCAACCAGTTGAGTTTCTGCAGTTATTTTGGCACTGTTATCTTGCAATAGTTTTGAATGTACGAAAAACTCAGCTGGCTTTGTAAACCATTTTTTTATCATTACCAATCTCACATTCCTGTAAATGCCGCTACCTGTGTACCATCTCGAATTTGGCTGTTGCGAATTATCTACTTTAACAGCAATTACATTCTTTTCTGCTCCATATTTTAAATGCGGTGTTAAATCGTACTGAAAAGAAATATAACCATTAGGTCGCTTACCTAAATAATGTCCGTTTATCCAAACCTCGCTGTTTCTATACATGCCATCAAACTCAATGCTTACATTTTTATTTTTTGATGATACAGGTACCGTAAATGTTTTTCTGTACCAGCCAATGCCGCCGGGTAAGGCGCCGCCCTGGGTTGTTGCCGGGTTGTCTTTTGAGAAATTGCCTTCAATACTCCAGTCGTGAGGCAGTGATAATTTTCTCCAGGTTGCATCATCATAATCTATATTGGAGGCTGTGCTGTCATTTCCCAGATAAAATTTCCAGTCATTATTAAAATCAATAACGCTGCGTGGCAACTGTGCAAATGAACATTGCCACAACACTAAAAACGAAAAAGTGAGAACATATTTTTTATTCACCGTCACGTGCTTTTAATTTAATACTATAACTATAATTACCTGAGCCCACTTTAACCGGTATGGTTGCATCAGGAAGATAAATTTCTGCTGATGTGTTTGGCGGCACAGTTACATTCAATTCAAAAACGTTTCCTGTTTTTTTCCAGGCCGATTTTATTTCACCATAAGGCGATTGATAATTTGCAGCAGCATGGGTAATATCGCCCACCACCTGCGGACGAATAATTATATTTTTATAGCCCACGCTA
>JANNYY010000078.1:0-4648 GCA_031410355.1 Chitinophagaceae bacterium
GGGGCTTATCCTTTCGGCGCTGCAAAGCCCTGGCTGCAACTCATCAACGATCCGCATATTCTTGATATACCGGAGTCAGCCATTCAGCAACAGGCAACGCCTTATTTACAGGATATATTAATGCAACAGCAAAAAAGAGCGGTAGTTGAAGTTGACAAGTAACAGGCTGTGATTTTTATTGTACCGGTATCCATTTTAAACAAACAGGCTTTCCCACATCTATACGGTTTTTTGTATCCGTAAGTAACCCGGTTAGTTTATTTATTTTAAAGATTACAATCTCATCACTGTTTTGATTGGCCACCAGTAAAAATTCTCCAGTGGGATCAAAATTAAAATTGCGGGGAGTTTTACCAAGTGTTGACTGATGGCCGATAAGTGACAATTTTCCGTTTTTTGGGCTTATGCTGAAAATAGCAATATTGTTAACAGTTGCCCGGTTAGAGGCATACAGGAATTTGCCATCGGGCGAAACATGAATATCTGCACTGCCTGCTAAACTGTTATCGCCTGCTGGCATATTGCTGATACGTTGTGTTGTTTTAAGCTTGCCATTTTTATATTTAAAAGCAAGCACTGTACCACTTAATTCCTCTGTTAAATAGGCATAATTATTTGAAGGGTGAAAACAAAGATGCCTTGGCCCTGCACCAGCGTTTGATTGCGCAAAGGCTGGTTTGGCCGGGGTAAGTTTTCCGGTAACTTCATCAAAAGCATAGATCATCACTTTATCAATACCCAGATCTGGCACAAATACAAACCGGTTATCGGCAGAAAATAAAGTGCAATGAACATGCGGTGAAATTTGTCTTGCCTTATCAGGTCCCGATCCTTTGTGCTGAATAATTGTAGTGGCTGCACCCAGGCTTCCGTTGGCTTGTACAGGAAGCACAGCTAAACTTCCGCTGCTGTAATTGCCTGCCAGCAACCAGTTTCCGGTTTTATCCACGCTTACATAACAGGGATGATCGCCGCCTGATGGCTGTTGATTGATATAGGTTAGTATTCCTGTTTGTTTGTTAAAAGAGAATGCTGTTATTTCTCCACCCTTGCCATTATTGGCTGCATCTTCCTGTACAGCATATACAAATTGTTCACTTGGCGAAATTGCGACAAAAGATGGATTCGAAATTTTTACATGGCTTACTGCTTTTGCAGTTCCGTCGTCGCTGTTGAACTTGTAAACATAAATGCCTTCGCTTTTTCCCGAAGTATAAGTTCCGGTTATAAGATAATTTTGTTGCTGTGCGGCTGCAATAAAAACAACTATAAAAAGCAATGCTGATAAGAAAAATGTATGTTTCATGATTGCAATATACTACAGCTTATAAAACTGAACAAAGTAAAGCAGAATTTAAAAAGGAGCAACTTTCGTTACTCCTTTTCTTAAACACAAAATATGAAATAATACTTATTTCTTTGGCATTAATACGGCATCTATTACATAAGTAACGCCGTTACTTGAAATAACATCTGCAATAGTGATATTGGCAACACCGCCTTTTGCATCAGTAACAGTCCATTTGCTGTCTTTATAACCTATCATCAATTCTTCGCCCTGTACAGTTTTTACTTTCTGGCCATCTTTTAAATCGGTTGATTTGAAAGCTCCTGAAACTACATGGTAAGTAAGTATCTTGGCAAGCGTTGCTTTGTTTTCGGGCTTCAATAAATTATCTACGGTGCCTGCAGGTAATTTAGCGAATGCTTCGTTAGTTGGAGCAAATACGGTGAAAGGGCCTGCACCTTTTAATGTTTCTACCAGGCCGGCAGCTTTTACAGCAGCAACCAATGTGGTATGATCGGCAGAGCCGGCAGCATTATCTACAATATCTTTTGAAGCCACCATATTGGCGCCACCTACCATTACGCCCTGCTCTTCAGCCGGTTTCATGGTTTCTGTTGTAGTTGTGGCAGTTGTGTCCATTTTAGTTTCTTCAGTCTTGGTATCGTTGCAGGCAACGAATGTTACTGTTGTAAAAGCCGCAGCTATCAACAGGGGAAAAAGGTTCTTTTGCATAAATTTTTTTTTGTTTGATTTGAATAGACAACAGGTACGTACTAAAATTGTTTATGGATTGCCGGAAATAATTTATTTTTTTGGTTAGTGTTGAATACCTGCAGTAATTAACTCATTCATCCTTCCACAAACTTATAATCCATTCCTTTTTTGCAACAAAGATTATCCACTGTTATTTTTCTTAATAAATAAAAAAACAGGGTAGAAAGAACAGCAAAGAATTAATAAAAAGGTAATACATTTATACAGGCATAATTAATAATTTAAGTAACTTAATTTTTCATCTGTAAGATTGCGGATTAAATTTTTATACCTGCATGAAAGAAATTGTAAACTGTGCTGCTTATGCCGAAGGTAACCGCATAGCGGATGTAAATCTGAGCGATGTACACAAACTGTTGCAGGAAGAAAATCAATTTGTATGGATAGGCCTGCACGAACCTTCGGAGGAAGTTTTAAGCCTTGTTCAACAGGAATTTAACCTGCATGAACTGGCTGTAGAAGATGCCCACCTTGCACACCAGCGGCCAAAGGTTGAGCTGTATGCTGATTCTATTTTTGTAGTAATGCGTACTGCACAAATGAACCTGGAGCATCACACGGAATTTGGCGAAACTCATTTTTTTGTAGGTAAGAATTTTATTGTTGTTGTAAGGCATGGATCTAATGTGCCTTATACCGAAGTAAGGGCCCGTTGCGAATCAACACCCGAGCTGATGAAGAAGGGCCAGGGTTTTGTTTTGTATGCCGTTATGGATTTTATTGTTGACCGTTATTTCCCTGTTGTACATGAACTGGAACAGGAACTTGAAGCTATAGAAACAAAAATATTTAAAGAAAGGCCCAGCCGCGAAACAACAGAACAGATATACGACCTGAAACGGGAATTGCTGGAAGTAAAACGGGCAGTATCGCCATTGGTTGATATTTGTAACCGCCTGGTACGTTTCGATATCAAATGCATATCGGAAGAAACAAGGCCTTACTTCAGGGATGTGTACGATCATGTAATACGCATTAATGAAATGGTGGATAATACCCGCGAACTGCTGAACAGCGCCATGGAAGCAAACTTTTCACTGCTCTCTATTGCGCAAAGTGATGTATCTAAAAAATTTGCAGGCTGGGCAGCCATTATAGCCGTGCCAACCATGATAGCCGGGTTTTACGGCATGAACTTTAAATTTATGCCCGAACTGCAATGGCACTATGGATATTTTGTAGTGGTTTTTGTAACGTTATTCCTCTGCACCACACTTTATTTTCTCTTTAAAAGATCGGGCTGGCTTTGATCCTGGCCGGCATGTTTCTATTAAAAAAAAAATCTTTCAAATCCAGTTCTTTACCTCACTCCTGTAAGCAGGTTAAAACTAAAAGTGAAGTTAAACAATCATTCAGCATTGGTGCAAAATTTGTACGTTGCCAATTATGCAAAATTGGAAAAAGAAACTTTTAAGCACGGCTATTCAAATTGATGATGTGCTGGATAAACAGATCTATCGCCTGCGGCAAAGGCTGGGCACAATTGATACGGTCCAGGTAATTCCTTTCAGAACTTACGGTACTGCTGAAAATGTATATGTACGCGGTCGTGTGCTGGAAGATAAAAAAATAACGCAGGCCCGGCAGGGCGATACCATTTTTACTAACCTGCTTAATATGTATAAGCGGTTTGAAAGTGATGAAGTGCCCGGTGCTGTAGTACAATTAAATTTACAAGGTGAGCAAGTACAGGTAACAACAGATAATGAGGGCTATTTTGTTTTTAATTTTAAACCTCTTAAACCTCTTGTTACAGAAGAACTCTACCTTACTATTCCATTACAACTTTTACAGGCCCCCGCTCCTTTTACCAGCACACCGGTTAATGCCGAAATGATGATACCACCTGCAGATGCAGAGTATGGTATTATCAGCGATATTGATGACACCATTATACGCACAGGCGCTACTAACCTTTTGGCCATGGGCAAAACAGTACTGCTTGGCAATGCCCGTACCCGGCTGCCTTTTGCAGGTGTATCTGCATTTTACAAATCGCTTCAACTGGGACGAAACGGTAAACGCAACAACCCGTTTTTTTATGTTAGCAGCAGCCCCTGGAACCTCTATGACCTGCTGATAGATTTTATGGATCATAATGATATTCCACAAGGCCCTTTGCTGCTGCGGGATTTTGGATTGAAAAGCGAATCTTTTATGAGTGCCGATTATATGAGCCATAAGCTTACCGCAATAAAACAGATACTTGATACCTATCCTCACCTTAATTTTGTGCTGGTTGGCGATAGTGGCGAACATGATCCGGGAATTTACGAGGAAGTGGTTAACCATTTTCCCGGACGTATAATTTGTGTTTATATCCGGGATGTGGTTGCAGGAAAAAAGCAAGAAACTGCACAACAGGTTGCTCTTGCATTGAAAGCTTCAGGAGTAGAAATGATCCTTACTGAACACACCGTGAAAGCTGCAGAACATGCTGCAGGCACAGGCCTCATCTTTACTACAGAAATTCCGGCTATAATTCAGGATAAAAAAGAAGATGAAGGGCAGGTACCAGGGAAAGTGGAGACTGAGATATTGTAAGTTTTTTTAAAAACTGAGTACAACAAATTGTTTATTTTAATT
>JANNYY010000079.1:0-2174 GCA_031410355.1 Chitinophagaceae bacterium
ACAAAAGTTAATACTAATTGCAAAAATATAGATGTATTGAAATTGGTCAATTTAATAACGCCGTTTTTATATGCGGGATAATTGGATTAATGCTTGAATAGGTTACCTGGTTTTCATGATTCTCTCAACATATTTACCAATAACATCCCATTCAATGTTTACCGTATCCCCTTTTTTAATGCTGTGCATATTGGTGTGCTCAAAGGTATAGGGTACAATAGCTACTGTAAACCTGTCATCAGCAACATTAAAACAGGTAAGGCTTATGCCATTAACCGTTACAGAACCTTTTTCAATTATCAAGGCAGCAAATTTTTCAGGAAATATAAAACAGTATTCCCAGCTTCCAGTTTTCTCAATTATTTCAATACATTCAGCCGTACAATCCACATGCCCCTGTACAATATGCCCATCAAAGCGGCCGTTAAGCTGCATACAGCGTTCCAGGTTTATAAGGCTTCCCGCTGCCCAACTACCCAAATTGGTTTTAAACAAAGTCTCTTCAATAGCTGTAACCCGGTGCATACCATTTTTTATTTCTTCAACGGTAAGGCAAACGCCATTATGGCTAAGGCTCTGATCAATTTTTAACTCCTGTGCAAGTGAAGATTCCACCCAGAAGCTTTTATTGGTTCCATTGCTGGTAATCTCTTTAAGAATTCCTGTTTTTTCAATTATCCCTGTAAACATTCACCAAATTTCGGAATTTGTTGCAAAGAATTTCATTATTTAAATATTTCTGCTATCTTTGCGCCCTTCAAATCATCTAAAGGAGGTATATATTATATGTTAATTATTGATTCAAAAGATTGCGAAAACATTGACAAGGCGCTCAAAAAGTACAAGAAGAAATTTGAGAAAAGTAAGATCCTGTTACAATTGAGAGAAAGACAGGCTTTTATCAAGCCTTCTATCCGTCGACGCAAAGAAGTATTGAAAGCTGTTTACAAAGAGCAGGTTACAGCAGGCAAGTTCGATTAAGATTATTTAAACCAGCAATATATTAAACTGATACCCGGTTATCATAACTTTGGGTATCAGTTTTTTTATGCAGCAAAGTGTAACCCAAACTATACAGCAATTTCTCGATTATCTTAAATTTCAAAAAAGGTATTCTCCGCATACCATAACATCTTACCAAAACGATTTAAGCGCCTTTTTTGATTTTTTACAAATGCAATTTGGAGACACTTTGCTTCCTGATATTAAAACAACATTTATAAGATCGTGGCTGGCTGAGCTTAAGCAGCAGGGTATGGGATCAAAGAGTATTAACCGCAAAATTTCAACCCTTAAATCATTTTTTAAATACCAGTTAAGGCAGCAAACAATTGCTATAAGCCCCATGACAGCCATTATATCGCCAAAAATAAGCAAGCGGTTGCCACAGTTTGTAGATAAAAAAGATATTACAACCCTGTTAACGCTTGTTGAATTTCCAGGTACCTGGGAAGGTAAAACCGATCATCTTATTTTGCAACTTTTTTATAACACTGGCATACGCCAGGCCGAACTGGTAGGGTTGAAAGAAATTGATATTTCCAGGAGCAACAGTACCATTAAAGTTTTGGGTAAAGGAAATAAAGAACGAATCATTCCGGTAAATAATCAACTCATAACTTTAATGCTGGAGTATAAAGAAGCTAAAAGAAAGTTGCATGAAGTATATGATAAAACCTTTTTGCTGGTAACCATAGCCGGAAAAAAATTATATCCCCGGTATGTTTACAACGCCGTTAATAAGTACCTAAGTTTGGTTACTACTATTGATAAAAAAAGCCCCCATGTACTGCGCCATACCTTTGCTACACATTTAATGAACGGCGGTGCAGATTTAAACGCCGTTAAAGAGTTGCTTGGCCACAGCAGTCTTTCTGCCACACAGATATATACCCACAATACCATCGAAATGTTAAACGATATACATAAAAAGTCCCATCCAAAAGCCTGATGGGTATTTTTATGGACAAATCAGTAATATTCAGGCAAAAAAAGCGTTTAATTTTACAGGATTTTAATAATTTATTTTTTTGATAAATGGGTTTAAGTAACTAACTTTAGTTAACAGCTTAAAATCTGATTGTTATCTGCTAAAAGTTGCCTATGACATAATATTCTACCCGGATCTTTCATATTATTTTTCACAGTAAAAAACCAGATGTTATGAACGTAAA
>JANNYY010000080.1:0-5201 GCA_031410355.1 Chitinophagaceae bacterium
TAAAAAAAATGCCGATGGTTTTTGGTTTGCCTATACCAATGTTAGCCCGCGGGGACAAACCCATTACGACAAGATTGAAACCAATGTGCCTGTTGATGTAAATATTTTTAAGGTAAATTAAAACTGAATTGATTTTTAAAAGTGTTTCCGAATATTCCGGAACACTTTTTTAATTGTAACTTCCGCATCTAATTTTATTATATGAAAAAACTATTGCTGCTTTTAATCATTGTTGCTGTTTCAGCAAATTCATTCTCACAAAAAATACCAACTGCTGTTAACAATGATGACAGCGTTTTATTCAGTAAAGTAAAATACCGCTCCGTTGGCCCGTATCGCGGCGGCAGAAGTGGTGCTGTTGTTGGCGACTTTAACCAAAAAAATACCTTTTATTTTGGCGCAACAGGCGGCGGTGTTTGGAAAACAATTGATGGCGGCAGCAACTGGAAAAATATAACCGATAAATATTTTGGCGGCAGCATTGGTTGCGTATCAATTGCACCGAGCGATCCAACTATTTTGTATGTTGGCCAGGGCGAGGGTACATTAAGAGGCAATGTGAGCGAAGGTTTCGGCATCTGGCGTACAGATGATGGCGGACGAAGCTGGAGAAACCTGGGGTTAAAAGATACCAGGCATATCATCCGCATTGTTATTCATCCCAAAAATCCGGATGTTGTTTGGGTAGCAGCCATCGGGCATTTATTTGGCCCCAATGAGGAGCGTGGAATTTTTAAAACAACCGATGGTGGTAAAACATGGAAAAAGGTTTTGTATATAAATAATAAAACCGGTTGCAGCGATCTCATTATGGAGCCCGGTAACCCTTCTGTTTTATATGCAGGCACCTGGCGTATTCAACGCACGGCATACAGCCTGGAAAGCGGTGGCGATGGTGGTGGTATATGGAAGAGTATTGATGGGGGTGAAACCTGGAAAAATATTTCTGCTGCCAAAGGATTACCTAAAGGCCTTTGGGGTATTGTGGGTGTTACGGTAAGCCCGTCCAATACTGATAAAATTTATGCCTTGATAGAAAATGCCGCAGGCGGTTTATTTGTAAGCAGCGATGCCGGCGAAAGCTGGACTTTACAAAGCAGTGATAACAGCATACGCCAGCGGGCATGGTATTACACCAAAGTTTTTGTTGATCCCAAAAACGAAAACAATGTGTATGTACTTAATACCTCTTTTTTAAAAAGTACGGATGGGGGAAAGACATTTAAAAATATCAGCACTCCACATGGCGATCATCACGATCTGTGGATTGATCCTGCAGATGGTAAACGCATGACAATAGCAGATGATGGTGGCGCACAAATAAGTTTTGACGGGGGCGATAACTGGAGCACTTATCAAAACCAGCCAACGGCACAGTTTTATCGTGTTAGTACCGATAATCATTTTCCATACAGGATATTGGGAGCCCAGCAGGATAACACAACGGTAAGGATTTTGTCACGCAGTGAGGATGGGCAAATAACACAAGATGACTGGCAGCCAACCGCCGGAGCTGAAAGCGGTTATGTAGTTGCCGATCCGTTAAATCCGGATATTATTTATGGTGGAAATTATAGTGGTTATTTATCAAGGCTTGATCATAAAACGGGAGAGAACCGTGCGGTAAGTGTGTGGCCCGATGATCCGTTGGGTGGCGGTGCCGATGTTGCTAAATACCGTTTTCAATGGAACTTTCCCATCTTTTTTTCGCCGCATAATCCTAAAAAATTGTATGCCGGCGGCAACATATTATTTGCTACCGAAAATGAGGGCGCATCATGGACCGCATTGAGCGGAGACCTTACAACCAATGATAAAATACGGCAGGCATCAAGTGGCGGGCCCATCACAAAAGATAATACCGGCGTAGAAGTTTACTGCACCATTTTTACTGCAACAGAATCTGCATTGGAAAAAGACCTGTTGTGGACCGGCAGTGATGATGGCTTGATACACGTGAGTAAAGATGGGGGAAAAAACTGGCAAAATGTAACACCGCCCGATGCAGGCAAGTGGATGATGTGGAACTGCGTAGAAACCGACCCGTTTAAAAAAGGTAAAGCATACTTTGTTGGTACAAAATATAAGAGCGATGATTTTGCACCTTATATTTTTAAGACAGAAGATTATGGCCAAAACTGGACAAAAATTACAAATGGAATTGCTGCCATGCATTTTGCCAGGTGTTTAAGGGCCGATAAAAAAAGGCCGGGCCTTTTGTACGCCGGTACAGAATATGGCATGTATATCAGTTACGATGATGGTGCCAACTGGAAACCCTTTCAATTAAATTTACCGATGGTGCCAGTTACCGATTTAACCATTAAAGAAAATGATCTGGTAGTGGCAACACAGGGCAGGGCCTTTTGGGTATTGGATGATCTGACACCGGTGCAACAAAAAGAAACCAACATGCAGGATAAAAATTTATTTGCCTTTGGGGTAAATGATGCCTATCGTTATGATGGAATTCAAAATCCCAATCCAAAAAATGCAGGGATGAACCCGGCCAATGGTTCAGTAATTAATTATTATTTAAAAAGCATTTCCGATTCGGGTAATGTGCGTATTGATATACTGGATAAAAATAAAAAACTAATTAAAACTTTTTCTACCAAAGCAAAAGAAAAGGAAGATAAATTTGATGTAAGCACTGGCATGAACCAGTTTGTATGGAATATGTTTTACCCTGCCGCAGAAAAGGTGGAGGGGCTTATCATCTGGCACGGCTCTGTGCCCGGCCCCAAAGCTGCACCCGGCCAGTATTTTTACAAAATAAAAGCTGAGAAGGATTCTGTTGAAGGAAGCTTTAACATCAAAGCCAACCCGGTTTATAATTTATCGCAGCAGGATTATGAAGACCAGTTTAATTTTCTGCTTTCAGTTCGTGATAAATTTAATGATATACAAAAAGCCGGAAAAAATATACGCGACATCCGCAAGCAGATAAACGATTTTATGGATAAGCAGGGTAATGATGTACCTAAAGAAATTAAACAACAGGCAGATACCATCAACAAACAAATGACCGTGATTGAAGAAGCCCTTCATCAAACCAAAGCTAAAAGCGGTCAGGATGTGTTGAACTACCCCATCCGCCTTGATGATAAAATTTCCGGTATGTACGATTTTGCGTCAAGCGGCAATAGCGCCCCTGCCAAACAGGTTAAAGATGCTTTTGCAGAATTAGCCGGCCAGGCAGATGTACAGTTGAATAAACTTAAAAAAATTATGGATGAAGACCTGGTAAAATTTAATGCGATGATAAGAGAAAAAGCATTGCCGGTTATTGGCGTGAAGAAGGAATAAATCAGTAACTTTAGTAAAAGTAAATTTATGATTACCACTTTGCACCCTCCAAGAACAATATATCAAATATGGGAAAGCCTGCCCGAGGGAACAATGTGCCAAATAATAAATAATGCCTTAGTTATGAGTCCTTCACCATTAGACATACACCAGGTAATATTAAATGAAATAAATGTTAATTTAACATTGTATGTAAGAAAAACAAAAACAGGATACGTAAGGATTTCTCCTTATGATGTACATCTTTCTAAATCAAATATTTTACAGCCTGATATTTGTTTTATTACTGAGGAAAACAAAAACAATATTGAAAAAAATGGATTGAAAGGCGCACCAGATCTTGTTATTGAAATTTTATCGCCAGGTACAAAAAAGTATGATTTAACTGATAAAAAAGAAATCTATCAAAACTATGGGGTTAAAGAATATTTTATAGTAGAGCCAACTAATAAAAAAGTAAAAAATTTTGTTTTAAAAAATAAGAAATATATCGAATTGGGAGAAACTACCGGTATCATAAAATCTGCCCTCCTTAAAACAAGTATTGCATTTTAACCGGGGTTTATTCTTCTAAAATATCCGGCCTTCTGTCTTTAGTACGTTGTACACTTTGCTCATGCCGCCACTCTTCAATTAGTTTATGATTGCCGCTCATTAAAATGTCAGGCACTTTCCACCCACGAAATTCTTCTGGCCGTGTGTAAACCGGTGGTGCCAGTAAATTATCCTGGAAAGAATCTGTAAGGGCAGATGTTTCATCATTCAACACACCGGGTATCAATCTGCCAATGGCATCAACCAAAACAGCAGCAGCAAGTTCGCCGCCGCTTAAAACATAGTCGCCTATGGATATTTCTTTGGTTACAAAATGATCCCTGAACCTTTGATCAACGCCTTTGTAATGGCCGCATACCAGTAATAAATTATTTTTTAAAGAAAACCTGTTGGCCATTTGCTGGTTAAATGTTTCACCATCAGGCGTCAAAAAAATAATTTCATCGTAGCTGGTTTCTTTCTGTAAACTTTCCATGGCATTAACCAATGGCTCAATCATCATCACCATGCCTGCACCACCGCCAAATGCATAATCATCTACCTGTGCACGGGCATAAGTGGTATGATCCCGTAAATTAATTACGTTCACTTCAAGCAAACCCTTATCCCTTGCCCTTTTTAATATGGAATGAGAAAATGGGCTGTCTAATAAATTTGGAACAACGGAGATGATATCTATTTTCATTAATTCCTTTATCGTTCAAATAAAAAAGTAATAGGTTGGCGACGGTATGCATTTACTATTCTGCCATTTTGCTTAGCAGGCACCCATTTGGGAGATACCTTAATTACTCTTATAGCTTCTGCAATACAATTGGGTTCAGCGTCAGGATTCTCAACTGCTACATCGCTTATATTTCCATCTTTGGCAACTATAAACTTAACAATAATTGTTTGCTTAAATTCTTTTTTACCTCTTGGAATAGTTATTTGATCTGCAACCTTATTAATTTTTAAGTTTTTCACCAGGTAATTTCTCCATTCATTTTCTCCTCCCGGAAAATTTGCTTCCACATCCACCTTTGTAAAAATTTTATTTTCGGCAGTATCAGTGTAAGTAGGAGGAGGTGGTGGGAATTGTGCATGAACCAATTTTATCACACAAAAAAATGTAAATAAAAAGACTGTTATGTATTTCATGAAAAATAATTTTATCAAATATCCATAAAGCCTTCCAGATCCCGTTTATCTTTTTTAGTTGGCCTCCCCTGTTTACTCATTCTTTTACCCGTATGAAAAGCAGCAGCCTGAAATTGTATCCTGTCCAATTCTTCTGCAGGTGTAATATCCATATAGTATTTTATAGCTTCGCTGTATTGAACCCTTTTAAATAATAA